>JAHYYK010000012.1 GCA_019425005.1 Collinsella sp. | reverse complement strand
CTAGTCACGCGGCCCTTGGCATCCACCCTCTTCTCATAGGGGGAGCCATCGGAACCGATATAGATAATGCTCTCTCCGCCCTTCGGGAATTTGACCTTACCTTCAGCAATTAGTCTATGCTTTTCTTCACGAATACGTTCGAGAAGGACGCTGGCAGGCTCGTCGTTCGGATCCTGTGGAACGAGCTTTCCCTCAATCGCCATTTGCAGGATTGAGCTCTTCAGGTCTTTTGCCTTCATCTACGCCTCAATCCCAAGAATCTCGCAAATACGAGCAAGCTTCTGGTCAATCTCGGCGTCGAGCTTAGCACGCTCTTCTTTGTAGTTCCTAATCAGTTCGTCAGGCGGTAAGATCTCCTCTTCCTCGTGAGGATAGCCGCATACGTCAAAGTTAAAGCCGCCGTCTCGCAGCTCTTCAACCGTATAGAACTTGGCCTTGGGATTGCCGTCTTCCTCGATATCCCGACGGTTCTCCCACCATTCCTTTACAGGTGCAAAATGTTCGATCCTAATGGGCTTGGTCTTAGAGAAGTGTTTATACCCCTCGGGCATATCCATGCGATAGAACCAAACGCCCTCAGAGGCCCCCGTATTATCGAAGAACAGAACGTTAGTAGTGATGCTCGTGTACGGAGCGAAGACACTCTGCGGAAGACGCAAGACAGTATGCAGGTTCATATCCTCAAGCAGGCGACGCTTGATCTCCATCTTTGCACTATCCTGGCCAAAGAGAAAACCGTCCGGAATGATGACAGCAGCACGGCCACCTCGCTTGAGGCGATAGAGAATGAGTCCAAGGAATAGATCTGCGGTCTCGGAGCTGCGGAGCGCGACAGGGAAGTTGTTTTGCACTGATGCGCTCTCGGACCCGCCATAGGGCGGGTTCATAAGTACAACGTCAAACTGGCCGTCAGGCTTGTGCTTCCACTCGCGAACGTCCTTCTCGAGAGAGTTATCGTGAAAGACTTCAGGATTATCGATATCGTGCAACAGCATGTTGGTCACGCACAGCAGGTAAGGGAGCTGCTTCTTCTCGATACCGTAGACCGATCTTGCATAGAGTTCACGATCGGCTGGAGTCTGAACCTGGGAGTCGAGGATCTTGAGGGCACTCGTCAAAAAGCCGCCCGTGCCACACGCGAAGTCAGCCACAGTCTCGCCGAGCTTGGGCGCAAGCGCCTGGGCCATAAAGTCAGTCACCGCTCGGGGCGTGTAAAACTCGCCGGCATTACCTGCGGACTGTAAGTCTTTCAGGATGGTCTCGTAAATTTGACCGAAGGCGTGGCGCTCTTTGTACTCGGTAAAGTCAACCGATTCGTCAATCTCGTTGATGACTTGACGAAGCAGAATCCCATCCTTCATGTAGTTGTTGGCGTCAGTAAAAGCAGCCTTGACGACGACGTGTCGCAAAGGTGCATCAGGTGCAAGCTCAAGACTCTCAAGAGTCTTGAATAGATCATTGTTTACAAAGTCGAGAAGCTCATCGCCAGTAAGCGCCTTGCCGTCTTTCGCATCGTGCGCCCAGCTATACCAGCGCAGGCGCTCGGGGATGATGGACTGATAGGAGTCATCGTGGAACTCCCACTCCTGCTCCTTGGCATCGTAAATCTTTAGGAAGAAAAGCCAAGTCATCTGCTCAATGCGCTGCGCATCGCCATTGATGCCGGCGTCTTTGCGCATGATGTTCTGCAGGGTCTTTACGAGAGATCCCAGTGCCATTTGCTATCGTTACCTTTCTCTATGCGATGTAGAGCTCGTCCTCGAGCATCTGCGCCGCCTGAATGTACTGTTGTTTGCCGCCGAATGCGGCGACGATCTTCATTGGGCTGCCAAACCGACGGAATTCCTCGAGGTCGAGGACGTGGGTGTCGTCCAAGTCTACGAGGTTCGACGTCGCATATTTGTCGAGAAGCGCTTCAAGGACCTCACGCGCGACGCCGGCATACTCATAGAGCACGCCCTTTTTCTTGACACTATTGGCTCTCTCGCTGCGCGTAAGAGGTCTCTGGTCGTAAGCAATGTGGCAAATGAGGTCAAAGTCGCTCATTTGCTCCTGTCCAGTCTCGAGTCGCAGCTCATCCAGGAATACGCCACGCGCGCGCAGCTCATCGATAATCGCTTGTTTCTTATGTTCAGAGTTCCACGCCGCTAGGAAGTGGTCAAGAGTGTCGTATTCGCCGAGAATGTTTTTTCGTGTATAGTCCTTAAGGCTCTCAGTTACAAGAAGGCCATCGGAAGAGTAATACTGCACCATCTCCGACACTACATAGACGTCGGCCCCATGAACGTGATATTTCACATGGGAGGACGGATCGTCCGGCGGCAATACGGATGGGTCTACGATTGGAGACGGAGGCGGAACGGGACTGCCGCCATTGCCGCCGGGACCCGGATCCGCAATGGGGTCACCCGGATTAGGCTCAAATACAACAACAGGTTCGCCATCAAACTCGGGATCTGCAAACAAACGCGATGCGTCACGAAAATCGAGGATGGTGAAATAGAGTTTGTCGTAGTCCTCACAGATACGGGTTCCGCGGCCGATAATCTGCTTGAACTCCGTCATTCCGTGCTCACCGAACTTGTTGTCGAGCACGACCACCTTACACGTCTTGCAATTAACGCCAGTGGTGAGAAGCTTCGAAGTCGTAACGATGGTCGGGTATTTCTCGTCGGGGTCGATGAAGTTATCTAACTGAGCCTTACCTTCCCTGTCGTCACCCGTAATCTTCATGATGTAGGTGGGGTGATCTCTTACGATATCGGCGTTCTCGTTTACAAGGGCACGTCGCATATTTTCGGCATGCTCGATGTCAACGCAAAAGACTATGGTCTTGGAGTAACGATCCGTTTCCTTTAGAAATTGAGTTATCCGCTTGGCAACTTCCTCGTAGCGCTCTTTGATGACAATCTCGCTGTCGAAGTCTTGCTTCTCGAAAACACGTTTTGGCAGAGCTTCGCCGCGATCATCTACGGTGCCCTCCTCAGTACGGTATCCGTAAACGTCGACGTTCAGCTTAGGACGAATAACCTTATACGGGGCAAGAAAGCCATCCTCGATTCCCTGTTTAAGGGAGTAGGTGTAGACAGGTTCGCCGAAGTAGGTAATGTTTGAAACCTCTTCAGTCTCCTTTGGCGTGGCCGTCATTCCGATTTGAATTGCACAATTGAAATACTCGAGTACCTTACGCCATGCGGAGTCTGCCGCGGCGCTTCCGCGATGGCACTCGTCGACGATAATCAAATCGAAGAATTCCGAGTCGAACTCGCGGAATATTTCTTCACCGTTTTCTCCAACAAGCTGTTGGTAGAGCGAGAAATAGACCTCGTAAGCAGAATCGAGCTTTCGACCTACGACCTTGGTTGTAACCCTCTTGAGGGGCTTGAAATCGCCGTCTATGGTCTGATCGACGAGAATATTGCGGTCCGCCAGATAGAGAACCTTACGAACCTCGGTAGTCTGTCGCAAGCGATGAACGATTTGAAAAGCCGTAAAAGTCTTTCCCGTTCCCGTTGCCATAACGAGCAAGATGCGATTCTTACCTCGCGCAATAGCTTCAAGCGTACGATTGATGGCGATGCACTGATAGTAGCGAGGATGATTGCCACCGTGCTCCTGGTAATACGGAGCGGTCACAATCTCCTGACTATACGGATGCTCAAGCCCCTTAGCTTTTGAGTATCGTGCCCAGAGCTCCGCCGGAGTGGGGAACTCGTCCATGGCGAGAGCGCGCTCTTTCCCGGTAAGAAAATCGTGCTCGACAAAACCCTTTCCGTTTGAGCTGTATGCAAACGGAATATCGAGCAGTTGAGCATATCCCATCCCCTGTTGGAGACCGGCATCAACGGTGTGCTCCGTATCCTTGGCTTCGACAATTGCGATAGGGATACCAGGAGCGTACATAAGAAGGTAGTCCGCCTTCTTCTTGTCTTTACGGGTGACCATGCTTCCGCGCACGACGATCTCGCCACTGGTAAAGAAATACTCAGTGAAGACTTGGGTATTACGATCCCACGACTTCATAATCGCAGGATCGATGAGCTTAAGCCGTGTATCAGACTCGTTCATACGTCTCGGAACTCCCCATTGCGCAAAGCGGCAACTGTTGGTTTTGAACTGATTAATTTTATCATCACCATGCAATCTAGCAGCTGCTTTATACGAAATGAGACGAAGTAAAGTCAGCCCCGTGCGAAAGCTCCAAAGAAATCAAAATGAGACCCGTTGACTTGAGTCAGAGGTCATTCCCGGGGCCATTGACTTATTGCTTATCTACATACGGCAGATTTGTCACATGAACGTCCGCAGGAAAGTCCTTAAGGTCGATGTGTCTCGACCGTCAATCGGCCTCGTGCCACCACTAATCCGTCCCATCCCAGCAGGTCACACAACGGTGAGATAATGCCCGCGACTATTAACGTAAGCAAGGAGCACGCTATGGCAGACAACGAGATCAAACCCTCGACGGACGGCGGCCGAGAGGAACTCGTGGCAAAACAGCTCGCATCCACCAAAACCCACCTCGCGCTCACTCAGGAGCGGGTGGACGTCTCCGGCGCCATCAAGCTACCGCTCGAACGAGTCCCCCAGCTCGGCATAGCGCTCGCCTCACTCCCCTCGACATTCCGCACCGTCACCAATACGGTGAGCGTACCTATGCTGCTCCAGCCAACCGACAAGTTTGGCAATCCGCTTGACCCGTCGATACTCCAATCGTTCAAGGACGGCAGCGGCCTCATGGGGTCCTACCGCGATGCGGCCAAGGGTTTCGGGCAGGCGCGCCTCCACGTAGTCGAGGGCGACATCGCCACAAGCGTCACTCAAGTGCCCTACGATCCGACGTCGTTGTTCATGGCAGCCGCAATCGCGCAGATAAACCAAAAGCTCGACTCCATCCAGGAGTCCGTTGACGAAATGTTCGAGTATATGCGCCAGCGTGACAAGGCCAACATGCGTGGCGATCTCAAGACGCTCGCAGATATCCTCAACGGTTACAGCTTCAACTGCGGCGACGCCACCTACATGGCCAACGCCCATATGAAGGTGCTCGACATCGAGCACGCGTCCACGCGTGACATGGAACTCTTCCGCTCGCAGGCGCAGGCGGACCTGAAAAAGAAAGGGTTCATCGAGGTGCGAGACGACGTGAAAAGGCGCCTCGACAAGGTTCTCGACTATCTCAAGGACTACCAGCTCGCCACCTATATCCACGCGTTCTCGCTGTTCCTCGAGCCCATGCTCACCCAGAACTTCAAACCTGCAAAGCTCGCAGACGCTGCCGCAAAAATCGAGGCGGACTCGCTTGCATACCGCGAGCTCTACACCGATTGTTACGACGCACTCGAGGCGAGCACTGCCGACACTATCGATGTGGCACTTCTGGGCGGCATCGCCTCCGCAGGCAAGATGCTCGGTCGCGCCATCGCGGCGACGCCCATCGGCGAGTTCACGCCCATAGACGAGGCGCTTGAGGGTGCAGGAGAGGACATCGGCAGGTTCAACGACGAGCAATCCGAGAAACTCATCGAGAAGCTCCACCAGGCAAAGACGCCCGACGTCGCGCCGTTCAGGCAGAGCATAATGGAGATCGACACCCTCTACAACCGCCCCACGCAGATCGCCGTGGACGCCGAGAACGTCTACATCTTGCCTGCCAAGCAGCAGGAAGAGTAACGATACGCGACAGGCACGCGCCATGCAGACAGCTAACGCCCCTACCTCCCCTCCGCCTTCAGCTTCAGCAGCAGGTCACCCAGCTCGGAGCACTTGCTGGAAAGGCTCGAAAATAGATTTTGGCATTTTATGCCGAAATGACAGTCCCAGGTCGCAGGGCAAAGCACAGCAATCGCTACAACTCTATTTTCACCGGAGCGGGATGCTCCTCCAAGAATCGCTCGACAGCCGCCCTACCTTTAGAGCCGCAGAGACTCGTATAAGCCTCGGGGCAAAGGGCTTGGAATAGCTCGACAATATCGGCATCAACATCCTTGGGCGAGTAACCAGTTTCTCCAGGGTTGAAGAGCCTCTCATTGTGTGCGACGCGATTACGAAGTTTGTTTATCGCCTCAATCTTGAGATTAAGCTTCGCGCGATCGGTTCCCTTGGGCCATGCAGCATGTAGGTATGGAATCCACAGGTCGCGCTCTCGGCTTCGATCGGTCATATGCGCCCAGAATCCCAGCATGAGGCCAGCGACCACTTGGTTCGGGTTAGAGGGGTCATGCGCACGACCGCAGGCGTCCTCTACGGCACGACGGTTAACCAGGTTGACGTCGCGGAGTTTCTTCGCCTTGCTTTTGCGCATAATGGGACGCGTCACGGGTGAATTAATATCGAAAAGCCAGTGCTCATCACCATGGAATCGCTCGGTAAGAACGCGGTCATAGGCGTTACGCAACGCAAGTTCGAAGTGAGCGATATCGCCCATGAGCGACTGCCCAAGCATGAGGTTCCACTCGTGCAACTCAAGCGCACGATCAATATCGCCGCCGCACAAGTCTAGATACGAAGAAAGTCTGGAAGTCGAGAGCCAACGCTCCGCCCATTCGCGGCGTGGTACAGCCTTGGGCTCCGCGGGCTCGTCAGTCATATCGCTACTCCTATAGATATGAATTTAGGCCCGGTGACTTGAATCAGCGGTCATCCCGGGCCCATCAATACGCAGTATACCCAGGGATAGCAGGTTTAACAAATGGATTTTCAGTAACGAAGCCATCCAAATGACGTCCCCCCCCTACCTCCCCTCCGCCTTAAGCCTCAACAGCAGGTCGCCCAGCTCGGGGCACTTGCTGGAAAGGCGCGTCTGGGCTCGCTCGCCCATCCCCCAACGCTGACGGACTTCCTGGGCGTGTGGACTCACGCGGTAGTCCCCATCCATCATCTGCTTGAGCAGCTTGGCGGTCACGCGCGCATCGGCTAGGGCGCTGTGGGCGTGGCCCGTCGACTCATCGAACTCGATGCCAAACCACGTTGCCGCGTCGCCCAACGAGACGCGCTCGTGGCTGCCCACGTCCATGATCGAGGTGTAAAACGCCTGCAGGTCGGCCCAGTCCGCAGGAAATGCGGAAAGATCGATGTGCTTTGCCTGGCACTCGGTCAAAAGCTGTCGACGGTCCGTCCCGCTCCAACAGACCACCTGGGCGGAGTAGCGACCGATCCAATCGCTGAGCCTTTTGATCACCACATAGAGCGGATCGGCCATCGCGGTGTCCACGGCCGATATCCCCGTAAACTCGCGGACGGGAAACGCAACGCCTTCGGTAAATTCGGTCTGCACAAACTGCGAGAACTCGCCCATAACGTTGCCGTGATAGTCGAGCTTGACGGCGCCGACCTCGATAATCTCGTTGCGCAGTCCACGGCGCTGGCGCTGCTTTGGCACCGGCGCAAACTCAAAGTCCAGCACGATCTGACGCGCAAAGTTCGTCGTATCGATAGCCGAGATACACGGCGTCTTTTCAGCTGACACTGTTAGGGCCTTTCTCCGTTGCCTGCCGTTTGCTACATAGGCGGCTACATTGTCGTAAGGATAGGCGCCCGTGCGGACATGAAATCGCACAGCACGGCTTTCCGACATCCTTGCGTAAAGCCACGCTTTGAGAGAATTGCGTCGCTGTTATTATCGAACATATATTCGTTTTTTAGCTGTACTTTGATAGAATTGCAGTTGTTGACGGCAGTTCCATGTGCCGGGCAGCGCCCTCCATGCGACGGGAGGTGATGCCCATGACCGATCTGACTGATTTCGTGAAGCTCCTGACCGCTTTGGTCTCGCTCCTCACGGCGCTTATCGGACTTTCCGAGGCACTTAAGCAGCGTACGAAGCAGAAAAAGAGGGGTCGACGCCACTAAGGCGATGACCCCTTAATCGAAGTAACGGCGCTGCCCAGCTATCACCCTTGGGCTGCCGTCGACCTTATTCTACCCACGGACATTGAGTTTAACAAATGGATTTTCGGTAACGAGGCCTCGGCGCCCGCTCCTGCGTTCGCTCAACTCGTCGCTCTACTCCAGCCACCACTCAACATCCACGGAGCACTCAACCGCAAATGCTAAAGACCACGCGATCGGGCAAAGCCCCGTCACCAACAACACAGGACGAACCCTCAGCTTCCTTCACGTTATAGCTAGCTATATTATACTTTCTTATAATATAGCTAGCTATAACGTAATTCGACAAGCGGCGCACGCAAAAGGGGCGGCGCCCCACCGCACGTGGACCGTTCCGGAAGCTCCTGACCGCTCTGATCTCGCTCCTCACGGCGCTCATCGGACTTTCCGAGGCACTCAAGCAGTGTTCGAAGCATAAAAAGAGGGGTCGACGCCGCTAAGGCATCGACCCCTCAATCTAAACAACGGCGCTGCCCAGCTCTTCACCACTTGGGCTGCCGTCAGCCTTATTTTATCCACGGGGCAAACCCTTTCAAGTGCGGCTTGGCGCCGCATGACGTCGGCGGACGAGGCGATGCGTCCGCCGACGAATAGCGCCGAATTGGTTACTTCTTGCTCTCGGGCAAGACCAGATCAACGGCAGCGTCCTTGGCAGCATCGATGTGCTGAGCCACGACCGGCGTCTGCGGAAGGATCAGGTTAAGGACAATGGCCATGATGGCGGTGGGGGTTACGGCGTTGGAGCCGATGACGGTGGGCACCCAGGTGGGCATACCCTCGCCGGCAAGGCAACCGCTGGCCATCCAGATACCCAGGCCAAAGACGACGGAGGTGCCGACGATGGTGGTAGTGCGCTGCGTGAGGCCTTCACGGGTGAACATGCGCACGCCGTTCATGGTGATGGTGCCAAAGACGCCGACGGTCGCGCCGCCGATGACGGGCTGCGGGATAGCGGAAAGAACGGCAGAGAGCTGCGGGAACAGACCGGCGACGGCAAAGACGGCCGCGATGGTCACAAAGACCCACTTGTTGACAACCTTGTTGGAGCAGATGATGCCCACGTTCTGGCCAAGGGCGCTGGTGGGAAGACCGCCCAACAGGCCGCCGACCATAGAGGTGAGGCCCTGGGACACGATAGCGCCGGAGAGCTCGCGCTCGGTGGGCATACGGTCGATGGAGCCCAGGCAGGCGGCGGAGACGTCACCGATAACCTGGATGGCAACCATGGGGAACACGACGGCGAGGGTAATGCAGACCTCGGGATCAAACTCGAGCGCGTAGGGCATGAGCTTGGGAAGGGCGAAGACCTGAGCGGTGGCGACGCTGGAGAAATCGATCATGCCAAAGGGAATCGAAACGATCATGCCGACGATCATGCCAAAGAACACGGATCCCAGCTTGAGCGTGCCCTTGCCAAAGTTGGCGAGCGCAAAGACCACGGCGAAGGTGATGAGAGCGACACACCATGCCTGCGGGGTACCCCACAGCGGCGTGCCCATACCGCCGGCCATATACTTGACGGCCGTGGGATACAGCGAAACGCCGATGGAGAAGATGACCGTACCGGTCACGACGGGCGGGAACAGCCACTTGATCTTGCTGTAGGCCAGACCAAAGAGGGCCGCGACGGCACCGCCGACAATCTCGCCGCCCAGCAGCGCACCAAAGCTAAAGCCCGAGGCACCCATGGCCTGCAGGGCCGGCAGGAACGCGAACGAGACGCCCATGACGATGGGCAGGCCGCCGCCGATGCGACGGAAGGGAGCGAAGGCCTGAAGGGCCGTGTCGAGTGCCGAAAGAATGAGCGCAACCTGAATGATGTCGGTGCTCTGCTGGCTATTAAAGCCGTAGACGCCGGCCATGATGACCGCCGGGGTAATGATGCCGGCAAACGATGCCAGTACGTGCTGAAGGGCACACGGGATCATTTCCTTAACGGGCGGCATGCCTTCGCGAGTGAACAGGGCTTCAGTGCCGTTCGTAACCGTCTCCTGGGCCATTTGACCACCAATCCTCGAAGTAGTTGTTTTCGCATCTAACATTCTATTGTGACGCAGTGCGGGGTTGAAGTTGTGCCTTCGCTGCATATCGTATTGAAGATTTTTCTCATTCTCAATAATAATTTTTTGTTATCAGACTATTCTTCAGCTGAGATAATGCATTTCCGCAGGTAAGGAAAGTATCTGGTCAAAATAACATCTAACTTTTCTTTTGGTCGACCGTTTGCTGCCAAATTCCTACTGATCGTCTCTATTACGCAATCTACCTGCGAATATGCGAGTCAATAGACGCCGTGTTACCATGAGAAAAAATTGTTATGAACATTTCCGATTTCACCCAAAGGAGTTGCCCGTGAACGAGACCGTACGCCGCTTTTTGCCGATGGTCGATTTCCTGGAGCAGATACTCGGCAAAAACAGCGAAATCGTCCTGCACGATTTCTCGGATCCTGACCACGCCATCGTCGATATTCGCAACGGTATCGTGAGCGGCCGCAAGATTGGCGGGCCCGCTACCGATCTTGCGCTCAAGATTATGCACGATGGTACATATCGCGATCTGCCGTTCATTACGGGCTACGAAGGCCGCGGTGCCGGCGGCAAGACGCTGGAATCCGCAACGTACTTCATTCGCGAGGACGGCGAGATCGTCGGCATGCTCTGCGTCAACACTGATCTTTCGACCGTGCGCAACATCAGTGCCATGGCCCAGCAGCTTATGGCCTGCTTTGACGCCGCTCCCGCACGCACCGAGCCCTCCCCCATCGAAGTCGAAAGCCTTTCGGAGTCCACACAGGAGCTCATCGACCGCAGCATTTCCGAGCTGCTCGAAAGCCGCGGGCAGGATGTCGCCTCGCTCGGCCAGGCCGACCGCGTCGATGTTATCCGCCATCTCAACGGCAACGGCGTGTTTATGCTCAAGGGCGCCGTTGCCTGCGCCGCCGCCGCGCTTGGAATCTCTGAGCCCAGCGTCTACCGCTATCTGCAAAAGGTCCGCAAGGAGGGCTAACCCACTGATCCCTTGGGGACGGAGGAAAACGGATCATTTTTGTCGCATCGCTTGACAAAAGACCCTGCAGCTCGCACGCGCTGCAGGGTCTTTTTGCATGTCATGTTTAGTTGTTGTCAACGCCTTAGAGGGCGGCGATGACCTCGATCTCGACCAGACCGCCAGCCGGAAGGGCGGCAACCTGGAAGGCGCTGCGCGCGGGGAACGGAGCCTCGAACTTGGAGGCGTAGATCTCGTTCACGGCGGCGAAGTCGGCGATGTCGGCCAGGTAGACCGTGGTCTTGACGACATCGGCAAACGTGGCGCCGGCAGCGGTCAGCAGGGCCTCGACGTTAGCGAGGGACTGCTTGGCCTGAGCCTCGACGCCCTCGGGCATCTTGCCGGTTGCAGAGTCAATGCCCAGCTGGCCGGACAGAAACACCATGTTGCCGGTCTGGATGCCGGGGGAATACGGGCCGATGGCGGCCGGTGCGTTGTCGGAAGACACGACGGTCTTGCTCATGTTTTTCTCCTTACAATCAAATAGAGAGCGTGAGCGCGGCGTTCGCACCGGGAGGCACAGTTCGGTCTGAACACCGCGCTTGATTGGGATAGTAGGGGATGATTTTGCCCGATGCAAGATAATTATCAGATTGCGATAATATTTTATCGCCCAACGGCGCGTACGGGCCGACGAACGGCGTGACTGGCAACCTGCCTAAAAACTAACCCCTTTTCCTCCGTCCCCTTCGGAGCACCTAATTCCTTGGGGACGGAGGAAAAGGGATCATTTTTGCCCGAGAGGCTGCTGAAGACTTTGTCCTGCTTAGGCTGCGGGCATCGCCCATCGCGACGGCACCACTATACTTTTGAGTATCTGAGCATTTTGAAAGGCAGGATATGACCGCAACCGCCAGTCGAACCACCAACCGCAGGCCCGAGCTCTTGGCCCCCGCCGGAGGCCCGGAGCCCTTTGCCGCCGCACTCGCTGCTGGCGCCGATGCCATCTACTGCGGCATGGGCAGCTTCAACGCCCGCCGCAAGGCAACGAGCTTTACCGACGAGGCCTTTGAGCAGGCCTGCCGCGCTGCACACCTGGCCGGCTCGCGCGTTTATGTCACGGTAAACATCGTCATCAAGCAGTCCGAGATGAGCGATGCGCTGCAGCTCATCCATCGCTGCTCCACGCTGGGCGCCGACGCCTTTATCATCCAGGACTGGGGCCTGTTCTTTGAGGTCAAGCGCACCATGCCCGGCATCGAGACACACATCTCGACCCAGGCGAACATCCATGATGACCGCGGAACGCTTTGGTGCCGCGAGCAGGGCGCCGACCGCGTGACCCTCTCGCGCGAGCTCTCCATTGACGAGATCGCCGCCATCCACGACGCCGCGCCCGACGTTGACCTCGAGGTCTTTAGCCACGGTGCCATCTGCTTTTGCTACTCGGGCCTGTGCCTGCTGTCGAGCTTTGCCATGGCGGGCCGCTCGGCCAACCGCGGCATGTGCGCTCAGCCCTGTCGCTTGCCTTACGAGCTGATCGACGAGAACGGCCGCGCGCTCTCCCCCGCTGGCCGCGAGCGTACGCTATGCCCGCGTGACACCAACACGTCGCAGCTTGTTCGCCGTCTGTATGACGCCGGCGCCGCATCGCTCAAGCTCGAGGGCCGCATGAAGGCCCCCGATTACGTGTATTCCATCGTCGACGTGTATCGTCATCAGATTGATGACATGCTGGCCGATGTTTCGACCTCTAAGGATGAGGATGCCGCCCGCCAGCGCCAACTCAAGCGCTGCTTTAACCGCGACTTTACGCACGCCTATCAGGACGGCACCTCGGGCGACGAGATGATGAGCTACGAGCGCTCCAACAACCGCGGCCAGATCGTAGGCACGGTACTCGGCAGCCGCCTGGCCAACCGCGATGTGCGCGGGCTCAAGCCCGACGACCGTCGTCGCCGCGCCGCCATCGCCCGCATTGAGCTGTTTGAGCCCGTGGGCAAGGGCGACCTGCTGGAGCTTCGTCACGACGATGAGTTCGACCAGTTCCTGACCACCATCGCCGCCGAGGATGCGGCTGCCGGCGACATCATCGAGTGCCGCGTGCCCCGCAGCATGCCCGAGGGCTGCCGCGTGCGCGTGATTCGAAGCCAGCGCGCTATTGACGCCGCCGGTGCCGCGCTCAAGCGCGACGTGCTGCGCCGCCGCGCCGTAGATGTGTCCGTTGTGGCACGTCTGGACGAGCCATTTACCGTTACGCTCACCTGCTGCGACGACCCCGCGCTCACCGCCACCGCCACCGGCTTTACCGTCGAGGCCGCCAAGACTCGCGCCGTCGAGGCGGCCGATCTGGTGGAGCACGTCGGACGCATGGGCTCCTCGCCCTTTGAGGCTGCGAGCTTTGATGTGGCGCTCGATGAGGGCTGTGGCATGGGCTTTTCCGCCGTACATAAGGTGCGCGCCGCCGCTTGCAAGGCGCTGGAAGAGGCCATTCTGGCACCCTACGAGGAGCGCGCGAAAACGCTCGAGTTGCCGGTGCTCGACAAATGTACGCGCCCCATGCCCGCACACTACCGCGATGAGCCGCAGATCTGCGCCGCCGTCACCTCGCTCGAGGCCGCCGAGGCCGCTCGCGCCGAGGGCGCAACGCGCATCTACATGACCACCGACGCGCTCGATGCGGCCGAACTCTCCCCCGCCGATGCGTTTGAGCAGGGCATCGTACCCGTGCTCGATGAGGTCTGCCGCGCCGTTGACCACGAGCGCGTCGATCCCTGGATCAATGCCGGAGCCACTGTCGCCGTCGGCAATATCTCCGAGCTCGCCGTAGCCGCGCAGGCCGGCGCCACGGCCGAGATCCGATCCTGTCTGCCCGTGCACAACACGCCTTGCATGGAGGCACTTGCCGAGCGCGGAGCCGGCGCGTTTTGGCTCTCGCCCGAGATCACGCTCGACGAGATTATCTCGCTTGGCACCTCCGCGCCCGCAGCCCTGGGCATCACCGTGTTCGGCCGCCCGCGCGTTATGACGAGCGAGCACTGCATCCTGCAGGTGGCCAACGGTTGTATCCACAATTGTGCCAGCTGCCGCCTGCGCGTCCGCAAGCTGTCGCTCAAGAATATCGACGGCAAGGTCATGCCCGTGCGTACCGACATCCACGGCCGCTCACGCCTGTACGATGCCTACCCTATCGACCTCACGCCGCAGGTTCCACAGCTGCTCGATGCCGGCGTGCGCCGTCTTATGGTTGACGGAACCCTGCTCGAAGCCGATGAGATTGGCCGTGCCGTTGCTCGTGTCCGCCGCGCCATTGAGGCAGCTCAGGCAGGTCGCAAGCCCGCTGCCCGCCTGCGCGGCGCCACCTCGGGCTGCATGTTTGTGGGAATTAGCTAACCGAAAGGCTTACACGTGAACGAAGAACCTCAAGTCCTCTACTGCGACGCCTGGCTCATGGCCATCGATAAGCCCGCCGGCATGATCGTCCACGGCGACGGCACCGGTGAGCGCACACTTACCGACTACGCCAGCGACCTTTTGCTGGCGATGGGCGACGGCTTTGCCGCGACCGACATGCAGCCGCTCAACCGCCTGGACCGCAACACCACCGGCGTGGTGCTGTTCTCGCTCGACAAGCAGACGCAGCCCGCCTTTGACCAGATGGTGAACGACCACGCCTTCGAAAAGCACTATCTGGCGCTGGCCGAGGGCAAGATCGACTGGAACGAGAAGCTCATCGACAAGCCCATCGCCCGCGACCGCCACGACAGCCGCAAGATGCGCGTCGGCGCCAGCGGCAAGCCGTCGCAGACGCGCGTGAAGGTGCTCAAGCGCCTTAAGAGCCGCCGAGGTCTGCCCACGCGTTCGTATATCGATGTCGAGCTGCTCACCGGCCGCAAGCATCAGATTCGCGTCCACCTGGCCAGCGAGCATCACCCCCTGGTCGGCGACGACCTGTACGGCACTGCTCGCCCCTGTGGATTGATGCTCCACGCCCACAGCGTGTCCTTTACGCATCCCGTTACCGGCGAGCACATCCACATCGAAGCCCCCTGCCCCTGGGAGCCTTAAACCACCACAATGGGGACAGGCACCTTTGCGGTGGTTTTGACGCAATGGCTTAGCCGCGGTCCCAAAACGTCTCGATCTGTAACAGTTAGAACCCATTTTCCGGTCTATCTGTTACAGATCGAGACACTCAAATCCCCCTTAAGGGAAAATCTCAATCTGTAACAGTAACTCGGCAAAATCCGTCCCAGATGTTACAGATTGAGACAAAGGGACGGCGCGGTTCGGAAGTATCTCAATCTGTAACACCTAGCCTACTTTTAACGGTCCAGTTGTTACAGACTTAGACAAGCCGGCAGACAACGAAATCGGCAACGCCCGTGATGGACGTTGCCGATTTTCTAATGGGAAAACTACTCGGTTTTCGTTACTAACCACCACAATGGGGACAGGCACCTTTGCGGTGGTTTTGGCCTTAACCTGCCTCTGCTTGCTAGACCGTGATGACGTTGTCCATTGCCCGGTACTTGGCGGGAACCTCGCCTGCGGTAATAATCGTTGCGTCGCGGAAGTCCGCAAACTTGACGGGCGCCACCATGCCAAATTTGCTGGCGTCTGAGATTACGAAGCGCTTGGCCGTATGGCGCATCGAGATGCGCTTTACTTGCGCCTCCTCGATATCTGGCGCCGTGAAGCCCTGCTCGGCAGCAATGCCGTTAGAACCCCAAAAGCCACAATTGAAGTTGTAGTGGTCTAGGGTTGCCAAAGCATCGGGGCCAACGAGTGCCTCGGTCTCGGGCTTGAGCTCGCCACCCAACACCACGGTGCGCATGCCGCGCAAAGCAAGGTGCTGAGCGTGAAGCACGGAATCAGTCACATAGGTGACACCTTCAAGGTGTGGAAGATGCTCGATGAGCTTGAGCGTCGTCGAGCCCGAGTCGATGTATACAAAGCTCTCGGGCTCCACAAGCGCCGCCGCACGGGCGCAGATACGCTCCTTGTCGTCGTTATGGAGGTCGCTGCGCTCATTGAGCGTTAGGTCGCGCGTCACGTGCGCGCGTTCAAGACTCGTCGCTCCGCCGTGGACCTTGGCGATGCGGTGCGCTCGATCGAGCGTCTGCAGGTCGCGCCGAATGGTAGACGCCGTCACGCCCAGGGTATCGGCAAGCTCTGGCACAGTAACCGAGCCAGCCTGCTGCACCATCGACACAATCGCGTTGAGCCTATCTTCCGCAAGCATCGCTTACTCCTCCTCGGGGTACACGACTCCCCAGTCGGCGCGGAGCTTGGTCATAAGCTCCATAACATCATAAGCATAATCCAGCAGCTCGCGCTTGGAGTCGTCGCCGGCAACCGCCTTCTCGAGGTCGGCCATCTCGTAGCACAGGGCATAAGCCTCGGTGCCGGCGTGGACCTCCTCGCGGTGGCCGTCCGCAGTCCACACAATGGTCGCGTGATCGGCACGCGGATACTCGTTGACCTCGATATAGCACTTGACAAAGCTGATGACCGAGCGCTTGGGCTGCTTGGAGTGAAGCGTAAGACTCACAACACCCAGCTGCTGCTCGGCATTACGGCAGACGATGCCGCCCGCAACGTCAACGCCGGTCTCACAGGTGTTGCCCAGCGAAACGACCTCAGCGGGCTGGCTTGCCATAAAGAGGCGCATAACGGACAGAGCATAGACGCCAATGTCGAGCATGGCACCGCCAGCAAGGTTGCGATTGTAGAAACGGTTGGTCAGATCGCCGTACTCCTTGTAGCTGCCAAAGTTGAGCTGAGCGAGGTTCATGCGGCCAAACTCAGCGGCATCCATGCGGCGGCGCAGCTCTTGATATAAGGGCATGTGGAGCACCGTTGTAGCGTCCATAAGGACCACGTTATGCTCGTCGGCAATGGCACGTGCCTCGTCGAGCTCGGCGGAGTTGAGGGTAATGGCCTTTTCGCAGAGCACGTGCTTGCCAGCTGCCAGGGCGGCGCGCAGGTAGGTGATATGCGTGTTATGCGGAGTGGTGATATAGATCGCGTCGATGTTAGGGTCGGCATAGAGGTCCTCGGCCGTTTCATAGACCTTCTCGATGCCATACTGCTCGGCAAAAGCTTGAGCCTTTGACAGCGTGCGGTTAGCGACGCCCGCAAGCTTGCGACCGGCAAGAGCGAGAGACTGGGCCATCTGGTTGGCGATAACGCCGCACCCAATCACAGCCCAACGAAGCTCGGGAGCCGTAAAGATATCATCGGGGAACGGCTTGCCCTGGACCGAAGCGAACGCTGCCTTTGCGGCTGCCGCGGAATCGAGTGGAGCCTGCTTGGAATCTGCCATATGTGCCTCCTACATCGTGAAAAGTCTTTCATTTCTGACAGCTCTATATTCGCACAAATGCGCGCGTATATGCACGTATATGCGTATTTAGGTGCTTAACGGTCATCATATAGCCATAATTTGCACATGTTTGCGCGGTTACACGCAATGTCACGCAATGTCATGCGCGTAATGCGCATGCAGGATCCTTGTTAAACATAAAGGGACGGAACACCAAAGCCCTAAAAGACAGAGTAGGTCGTTTTACTCCACACCTATAGAAGCATCAGGCATCAAAGGACCGTACCAAACTGCCGGCACATAGGGACGTTCCCAACGACCACTCATTTAAGTCTGTCCCCAATGACTGCCAATCAACGGCCACTCATTTAAGCCTGTCCCCAATGAGTACCTAATGAGTAGGGATCAAAAAAGGCCCGGGTGCCGTGGCATCCGGGCCTTTGCTAGCAACTTAACTGTTGCGGGCAGCTTAGAACTTGTGGCCGCACTTCTTGCAGACGCGCAGCTTGTTCTTGCCGTCCTTCTCGTGACCGACGCGGGTAACCTTACCGCACTCGGGGCAAACGAGATTGACGTTGGAGGCGTCGATGGGAGCCTCCTGCGAAACGATGCCGCCCTGCTGGTTGGCAGCGTTGGGCTTGACGGCCTTCTTGACGACCGAAACGCCCTCGACAACGACCTTGTTCTCGGCGGGGAGAGCACGCAGGACAACGCCCTGCTTGCCGCGATCCTTACCAGAGAGAACCTGGACCTTATCGCCCTTCTTGATATACATATATCTCCCCTAACTACAGGGTCTCGGGAGCGAGCGAGACGATCTTCATGTACTTCTTGTCACGAAGCTCGCGAGCGACGGGCCCGAAGATACGGGTGCCGACGGGCGAACCATCGTTGTTGATGACAACGCAGGCGTTCTCATCAAAGCGAATGTAGGAGCCATCCTTGCGGCGGATCTCCTTAACGGTGCGAACGACGACGCAACGGACAACGTCCTTCTTCTTGACGTTGGCGCCAGGGGTAGCCTCCTGGACAGCACCGATGAACACATCGCCGATGCCTGCATAACGACGCTTGGAACCGCCAAGCACCTTGATGCAGCGAATCTTGCGAGCGCCGGAGTTGTCGGCGACGTTCAGCATGGTTTGCATCTGAATCATGGTAGATGTTCCTCCGAACTAAGAACCGAAGAGAGGTGCGCAGCCTTTATACGGCCCGTGGTATGCAAGCCAGGCATACGCACATCTTCGGAAACGTACAAGTCGTAAGAGCGACTGCTTATTTAGCGCGCTCGACGACCTCGATGAGGCGCCAGCGCTTCATCTTGGACATAGGACGGGTCTCCATAACGCGGACGGTATCGCCCACGCCAGCCGTGCACTCCTCGTCGTGAGCGTGCAGCTTCTTGGAGCTGGTCATCATCTTGCCGTACTTGGGGTGACGCTTACGCTCGGTGATGGTGACAACGATGGTCTTGGCACCGGAGACGGAGGTAACGACACCCGTACGGACCTTACGCGAGTTACGCGAATCAGTCATGTTCTCTCCTTAGGTCCTACTCGGCGACAGCGGACTTCTCCGCTGCGATCTCGCGGGCGCGCTGCTCCGTGAGGACGCGAGCGATGTCCTTCTTCACGGTGTTGACGCGAGCGGTGTTGTCCAGCTGGCTGGTGGCCATCTGGAAACGAAGGTTAAAGAGCTCGGCGCGCATTTCCTTCAGCTTCTCAACGAGCTGAGCGTCCGAGAGCTCACGAATCTCTGCGGGCTTCATTAGTTCTCCTCCTTGGCGGCGGCGGCGTCCTCAGCAGCCCACTTGGCCTCGAGAGCGGCCTCCTCAGCCATCTCCTTCTGGATGCGCTGCTCAGCGTTCTTGGCAGCAACAATCTTGGTCTTGATGGGAAGCTTGTGCTGTGCAAGACGCAGAGCCTCGCGAGCGACCTCCTCGGGCACGCCCTTGACCTCGAACATGATGCGGCCGGGCTTGACGACGGCCACCCACTCCTCGGGGTTACCCTTACCAGAACCCATGCGAGTCTCGGCAGGCTTCTTGGTGATGGGCTTATCGGGGAAGATCGTGATGTAGACACGACCGCCACGCTTCATGTAGCGGGTCATGGCAATACGAGCGGCCTCGATCTGACGGTTGGTGATCCAATGGGCCTCGAGAGCCTGGATACCAAACTCGCCGAAATGCAGCTCGGTATTACCCTTGGCCTGGCCCTTCATGGAGCCACGCTGCACCTTGCGGTGAAGAATACGCTTAGGGGCAAGCACTACTGACCCCTCCTCTCGGAGTTACGACGACGAGGACGGGAAGAGCCCTCGAGTGCAGGGTTGGGAACAGGCTGGCCCGGGAGCTTCTCGCCCAGGTAGATCCAGACCTTCACGCCGCAGGCACCCATGGTGGTGCTGGCGACAGCCGTGCCGTAGTCGATCTTGGCGCGGAGGGTGTGCAGAGGCACGCGACCCTCACGGTACCACTCACGACGACCCATCTCGGCACCGCCGAGACGACCGGAGCACTGGATACGGATGCCCTTGGCGCCGGCCTTGCGGGCGGACTGGACAGCCTTGCGCATAGCGCGACGGAAGGCAACGCGGCCCTCGAGCTGCTCAGCGATGGACTGAGCAACGAGGTTGGCGTCGAGCTCGGGGCGCTTGATCTCGACAACGTCGACGGAGAGCTGGCCCTTGGAGACGCCAGCGACCTTCTCGAGCTCGGTGCGGAGGGTATCGATCTCGGCACCCTTCTTACCGATGACAACGCCGGGGCGAGCGGTGAGGATGATGACCTTCACCTTGTCGCCAGCGCGCTCGATCTCGACGCGGGAGACAGCTGCGCGGGAAAGACGCTTCTCGAGGTACTTGCGGATCTCGAGATCGTTACCGAGGGTCTTAGCGTAATCCTTCTCTGCGAACCAGCGGGAGCGCCAGTTCTCGGTGATGCCAAGACGGAAGCCGGTGGGGTAGACTTTCTGACCCATACAGCTTTACGCCTCCTTTCGAGGAGCAACGACGACGGTGATGTGGGAAGTACGCTTCAGAATGCGAGAAGCGGAACCCTTGGCGCGGGGACGGATGCGCTTAAGCGTCGGACCCTCGTCAACATAGGCAGCGGCGACAACCAGGTTGTCGGCACGCAGACCATTGTTGTTCTCGGCGTTCGCAACGGCGGAACGGAGAACCTTCTCGACATCCACGGCGACGGCGCGGTCGCAGAAGTGGAGGATGTCGAAGGCCTGAGCGACAGGCTTGCGGCGGATCAGATCGACCACCAGGCGGGCCTTGCTGGGGGAAACACGCACGTACTTAGCGACGGCGCGAACCTCGGTGGCCTCAGTTTCAATAGACTTAGTTGCCATTTACGGTTAACCCCCTATTTGGCCTTGTGGCCACGGAACGTACGAGTCGGCGCGAACTCGCCGAGCTTGTGACCGACCATGGACTCGGTAACATACACGGGCACATGCTTGCGGCCGTCGTGGACGGCGATGGTGTGACCAACCATCTCGGGGAAGATGGTGGACGCGCGGGACCAGGTCTTCACGACGTCCTTCTTGCCAGCCTCGTTCATCGCGGTGATACGCGAGAGAAGGCGAGTCTCCACGAACGGGCCCTTTTTGAGACTTCTGCTCATAAGTGCTTTCTCCTAAAACTCGGTATCCGAAATTACTTCTTACGGCGACGAATGATGTGCTGGTTCGAGACCTTCTTCTTCTTGCGCGTACGAAGGCCCTTCGTCGGCTTACCCCAGGGGGTAACAGAGGGACGACCAGAGGTGTGGTTCTTGCCCTCGCCACCGCCGTGCGGGTGGTCGACAGGGTTCATGACGGTACCGCGGACGGTCGGGCGCACGTTCATGTGACGCTTACGGCCGGCCTTGCCGATGACGATGTTGGAGTGATCGGCGTTGCCGACCTCACCGACGGTGGCGCGGCAGGTAACGAGGATGCGGCGCATCTCGGAGGAAGGCATACGGACGATAGCGTACTTGCCCTCCTTACCCATCAGCTGGCAGGAGTTACCGGCGGAACGGGCGATAGCAGCGCCCTTGCCCGGCTGGAACTCGACGGCGTGGATGAGCGTACCGACGGGGATGTCGGCGAGGGGCAGAGCGTTGCCCGGCTTGATGTCGGCGTCAGAACCGGACATGATGGTCTGACCAACCTCGAGGCCCTTGGGAGCCAAGATGTAGCGCTTCTCACCGTCAGCGTAGTGCAGCAGAGCGATGCGAGCGGAACGGTTCGGATCGTACTCGATCGTGGCAACCTTGGCGGGCACGCCGTCCTTGTTGCGCTTGAAGTCGATCACGCGGTAACGACGCTTCACGCCGCCGCCCTGGTGGCGGGTGGTGATGCGGCCGTTGTTGTTACGACCGGCCTTCTTGGGCAGGGGCTCGAGAAGAGACTTCTCGGGCTTGGTGCAGGTGATCTCGGAGAAGTCGGAGATCGTCTGCCAACGCCTACCAGCGGAGGTCGGCTTAAGGTGCTTTACAGCCATTACAATCCCTTTCAATAGGAATCCGTTAGCCATCGCAGACAGGGATTCGAGGTTCTGCCTCGGGTGCGATGACACCGGACGTATACACGGCTCCGGGCGTGTCCATTTTATACGCCCAAAACCTTGAGCTCTCGCCTCCCCTATTTGGGAGGCATGAGCTCACTCAACAGCAGCGAGTCTTAGGCCTGGTTGCCAAAGACCTCGATGGTGTCGCCCTCGGCCAGCGTGACGATGGCCTTCTTCCAAGAACGGGTCTTGCCGGCGACATAGCGCACACGCTTGGTCTTGGGCTTGACCGTCAGGGTGTTCACGCGAACGACCTTGACGCCGAAGATCTCCTCGACAGCGTCCTTGATCTGATACTTGTTAGCATCCTTGGCGACCTCGAACGTGTACTTGTTCTGCTCCATGCCGGAGAAGGAACGCTCGGACACGATCGGACGGATGATGATCTCGTGGGCGGTCATTTATGCAAGCACCTCCCCGAAGTGAGCGGCGATGTCGGCGGGCATCAGCACAGCGTTGTTGTTGACGAGATCGTAGGTGTTGGCCTCGTCGGCGGTGATGATGAACGTCTTGGGAATGTTGCGGAACGACAGGTAGGCGTTGACGTCCTCATCGCGGACGATGATGGTCAGACGCTTGCCCTCAAGGCCGAGAGCCTTGAGCATGGCGACGGCAGCCTTGGTGGAAGGCTTCTCGAAGCCGTAGTCGTCGACGAGCACGAGCTCGCCATCGGCCAGCTTGGCGGACAGCGCGGAGCGCATAGCCAGCTTGACCTCCTTGTTGTTCATACGCTTAGCGTAGGAACGGGGCTTGGGGGCGAAGACAACGCCACCGTGACGCCACTGGGCAGCACGGATGGAACCCTGGCGGGCACGGCCGGTGCCCTTCTGACGCCAAGGCTTCTTGCCGCCACCGGAAACCTCAGAGCGGCCCTTAGCGGACTGGGTGCCCTGACGCCAAGAGGCCATCTGGCACTTGACGATGTGGTGCATAACGTGGATGTTCGGCTCGATGCCGTACACCTCAGCGGCGAGCTCGGCCTCGGCGACCTTCTTGCCCTCGCTGTTCTTTACTTCAAACTTTGCCATTTAAGTGTTCTCCTTGGTATGACGCTGGGCTAAATGGGCTGGGCCCTTAGGCCATACGGATGGCGACGAGACCATTCTTGGCACCCGGGACAGCGCCCTTGACCAAGATGAGGTTCTGCTCGGCATCGATGCGGACAACGGAAAGGTTCTTGACGGTAACGCGCTCGTTACCCATGTGACCGGCCATCTTGACGCCCTTGAGGACGCGCGCAGGATAGGCGCACTGACCGATAGAACCGGGGTGACGCTGGAAGTGAGAACCATGCGTCATAGGACCGCGGCGCTGACCCCAGCGCTTGATGCGACCCTGGAAGCCCTTACCCTTGGAGGTACCGATGACGTCGACCTTCTCGACATCAGCGAAATCAGCGACGGTGACGACCTCGCCGACCTTGTGCTCCTCGCCGTTCTCGACGCGGACCTCACGAAGGAAGCGGACAGGCTCGACGCCGGCCTTGGCGAAGTGACCAGCCATGGGCTTGTTCACGTTCTTGGCCTTGATGTCGCCGAAACCGATCTGGACGGCGTCATAGCCGTCGGTTGCCTGAGTTTTAACCTGCGAGACAGCGCAGGGGCCAGCCTGGATGACCGTGACGGGAACGACGTTGTCGTCCTCGTCCCAAACCTGGGTCATGCCAATCTTGCGGCCGAGAATCATGCTGATCAAGATATGATCCCAACTCTCGCGTGGTCTTGGGACAATGCGTACACCACCGAGCGTACGCCCCTAGAGGACCACTACTTACACGACGTGCTCCCCAGTCTTGTATTGCGTCCGGACTACCTGACAACCCTATTAAGCAGGCATTTTGTCCAGCCAGAATACTCCCCTGGTTACACACAGCTGTTTAGTATACACGGCTGCGGGCGTATCCATCGAGATTCATATTTCACTCACATTGTTTACGCAGGTAAAGTGCGTGGATGGCTCCCGAGCACGGCGGAGGGCCGGAGAAATATATTAAGGTCCCTGCTCTACAGTCCTGCGCAAGACGAAGGCCACATTAAGTGGCCTTCTTTGCGTGCGGAACTCGCGATGACCTTAATATATTTCTCCGGCCCTCCGCCGTGCTCGGGAGACGACACGTTGATGTCTGCTTAACTCTGCTCGCTCAGCTAATTACTTTGTTGAGGATCGATGATTTGTTGCAAGATGAACTTGGATTGGAGCGCGTCGCCTTCTTCTCCCGACTTTTCCTCTTCGAAATCGAAGATCATGATGGCGCAGTTGGGGAGTTTTGCTGGGAGCTCGAAGCCCTCTGGAGCTGCAGCCTTGATGAATTGGCGGCTGGCGCTGCCGTGGCTTACTGCTAAGAGGGTTTCGATGCCCTCGGAGCCCATGATATTGGTGAGGGTGGCTACCATGCGTTCTTGTAACGCTTTGCTTCCCTCTCCTCCGAAGGGGACCAGGTCCTCGCCCGGATCCCAGACGTCGGTGGGCAGGGCGTCGTGGGGGCCTTCTTCGAAGGTGCCGTAGCAGCGCTCGATGATGCCTTCGCAGGACTCGACTGCTGCGTCCGGGCCGAGGAGCTCGGTTGCGACGAGGCCTGCCGTGGCCATGGCTCGGCCCAAAGGTGAGGAGACCACTTTGTCGGGGACGACGTTGTGGGCTTTGAGCCATGCGGCTGCCATTCCCGCTTGTTTGCGGCCCAGGTCGGTCAAAGGTGAATCGCAGCGGCCCTGGACCAGCTTTTTGACGTTGAATTCCGTCTGGCCGTGACGGAGTAGATAGAGACGCTTCATGCTCTCCCCTTCTGCTTCGATAGCTTGCGTGGCGCAATCCTATTCGTGGGTATGCCCTACGTAGTCTTCGTCGATCGTAATCTTGGCAATCGACTTGGGATATTCCGATTCGACCCTCTGGGCCAGCGCGTGTTTTAGGTCCTCGGCATCCATGCTCAAATCCGAGGGACGCACGCAGTCAAAGATCACATTGGTGTGCGTGGGACCCGGCACGCAACGCAGATCGTGAATCGAAAGGCGGCTATCGATCTCTTGAGCCATAGCATTGATGCGCAGGCGCATGCTCGCCACATTTGAATCGTCGGTCACGATGGGATCGTAATGGAGCGTGACGATCATGCCGTCCTCGTCCCTAAACGACTGCTCTATGTTATCGAGCGTGTCATGACTTTCCAGCGGGCTGGCCTCGGCCGCCATCTCGGCGTGCGCACTTGCAAACTTCCTACCCGGACCGTAATCGTGAACCATCAGGTCATGAACGCCCAAAACGCCGGGGTAGCTCATGATCTTGTCTCGGATGTGTTTAACCAACTTGGGATCGGGTGCCTGGCCCAAAAGCGGACTCACCGTATCTTGGATAAGCTCAAAGCCGCTCCAGCCAATATAGGCGCCAACAGCAAGGCCGACCCATGCGTCAAGATTGATGTGCGTCACCTGCGAAACAATTGCGCACGCCAGCACGGCGCCCGTGGCAAGGACATCGTTCTTGGAATCCTGCGCGGTCGCATGCAGCGTCTCGGACTCAATGCGATCGCCGAGCTTTTGGTTGAGGGCCGCCATCCACAGCTTAACGACCATCGAAAGCACGAGAACTGCCACCAGGGCAAGCGAGAACTCGACAGGTTCGGGGTGGATGACGCGCTCGACCGAGGACTTCACCAGTTCAACGCCAATCAGCAGCACGAGCGCCGCCACGACCAATCCCGAGAGATACTCATAGCGACCGTGGCCGTAAGGATGCTCGGGGTCGGCCGGCTTGCTCGCCAGCTTAAAGCCAAGCACGCTCACGATATTCGAGCTGGCATCGGACAGGTTGTTCATGGCATCCGCCACAATCGAAACCGATCCCGAAACCACACCAATTGCGCCCTTCGCAGCACAAAGCGCAACATTGGCGACAATACACACCATGCCAGCCAACGTGCCCACACGCGCACGATCGCCCTGTGCGCGCTTAACAATCCACTCGACCATCTACATCCGCCCCCACGGTTCTACTTATATATCTATTGCTCAAACGGATTGTAGTGTAGCCACTTTGTCTCCCAGATACAAAGAGGCCGCAGCCCGCACGGGCCACGGCCTTGGAGCATGACAAAAGAATCGTCCTTTTGTCGCACAGGTTTATGCGCTTACTTCAGCAGCGCTCGCCACTGTTTCGGGCGAATCGGCTCCGTCCTCCGTCGCCTGTTCCTTCGTCGGCACCACACCAAAGCAGTAGCTCAGCGCCGCAGACACCGCAAATGACACACCGCCGGCAGCGCAGCACCACAGCAGGTTCGAGATACCGCCCGTGGCAAAGCCAATGACCATGAGGACATTCGTCATGCCGATGGTATAGGCCGTAACGTGGCCCACGGCCGCAACAAGGCCTCCGACGGCGCCGCCAATGGCCATGCACGTCAGGCACCTGCCATATTTAAAGCCGCAACCGTACAGCGCCGGCTCGCTTACGCCGCCAAGCACGCCCGAGATCGAATAGCCCAGCATGAGCGCCTTCTCGTCCTTATCCGCAACGCGGAGCGACGCGCCAAAAGGCATGCCCCAAACGGCGAACGTTGCCATCGTCGCGGCGATCAGGATGCACGAATCCGTTCCCACACTCATAAACTGCGCATAGGCGAGCGATAGGACGACGTTGCTGACGCCCGCGATCTTAAGGAACTCCCAGCCCGCGGCAAGCCCCATGAGCGTGAGCAGCGACACGATGCCACCGGAATTGCCAAGCATAAACATAAGCTGGCCCAACAGCATGCCCAGATAGCTGCCCGCCGGTGCCGTAATACACAGCGAAACCGGAACCATGACAAGCATGGTCGCAAACGGAACGAACGAAAACGCCACGGCCTTAGGGATAACGCGCGAAAAGAAACACTCCACTCGCCATAGCACGGGCACCGAGATGAGAACCGGAATAACAGTCGTCGTGTAATCGTTGACCGGCGCGGGAAGCAGGCCATACACGGAAGTCATCGATGCCCCCGTCGTCGATGCGGCATCGACGAGCTTAAGCAGATCGGGCGCAATCAATACGCCGCCCAGCATCATGCCCAGCTGCTCCGAGCAACCGAGCTGGCGGGCGGCCGCCCAACCAAGATAAACGGGCAAAAAGTAGTAGCCGGCGTTATAGAGCCAACTGTAGAACAGGCGATAGATTTCGGAATCGGCAGACCACAGGCCCAGCATGCCTTCGCCCATAATGACGGCGACGGTGCGGAACAACGCCGCACAGACAATAAACGGCAGCGCCGACATCATGCTTTTGGACAGATAGTCCACCACGGCCATGGCGTTTGATGAAACCGTCGTTGTAAACGAGGTGTTAGAAACTTGTGACATGGAACGCCTTTCCCAATGTGACATGTGAACTGTCCCTTTGTCACATCGTGCGGTACTGACCGATTGCGCGGTACTTTTCGTAGCGAAGGTTTGTGAGGGTCGCGTCGTCGAGCTGCCCAAGCGTATCGAAGGCATCAAATGCCGAGGACATGACGGCACCGGCGATCTCCTCATGCGACAGGCCCCTATCGTCGACAATGCCGTCGATGATACCGAGCGCCAACAGATCGGGGGCCGTGAGCTTAAGCGCCTCGGCGGCCTCATTCGCGCGCTCGGTATCCTTCCACAGGATCGACGCACAGGCCTCGGGGCTCACGACCGAATAGGCCGAGCTCGAGAGCATCAGGATGCGGTCGGCCACGGACAGCGCCAGCGCGCCGCCAGAGCCGCCCTCGCCTGTCACCACCGAGACAATCGGCGTCTTAAGGCCGCTCATCTCCATGAGATTCTGGGCAATCGCCTCGCCCTGGCCGCGCTCCTCGGCACCGATGCCGCAAAACGCGCCCGAAGTATCGACCAGGCACAGAACCGGTCGACCAAACTTTTCGGCCTGGCGCATCAGGCGACGCGCTTTACGGTAGCCCTCGGGATGCGCCATACCAAAGTTGCGGCGCATACGCTCTTTGGTCGTGGTGCCGCGCTCGATGGCGATGACCGTTACGGGGCGTCCGTCTTTCCAGCCAATGCCAGCCACCACAGCGGCGTCGTCGCCAAAGTAACGGTCGCCGTGCAGCTCCACAAATCCATCCAGGCCCAGCGAGATCATCTCGCCCGCCGTGGCGCGATCTGCCGAGCGGGTCTGCTTGACAATCTCGAGCGCGGTTTTTGGCGCCGTCGAGCGCTTAAACAAGTGTCCCAGCTTTTTGCCGCGGCGACCCGTATGCACGATCTCGTGCGGTGCCCCCAGGCCGGGCGCGTGCCCTTCGTGCAGCGCCAGCAGCTCGCCTACCGTGAGCGCAATCTCGCCACGCGGAACAACGGCATCGCAAAAGCCGTGCTCCAGCAAAAACTCGGAGCGCTGGAATCCCTTGGGCAGGCGCTTGTGCATGTTCTGCTCGATCACGCGCGGGCCGGCAAATGCCGTCAGGGCATCGGGCTCGGCCAGGATAATGTCGCCCTCCATGGCAAAGCTCGCGGTTACGCCTCCGGTCGTGGGGTCGGTGAGCACCGTGATATACAGACCGCCCGCCTCGCTGTGGCGCCTAACCGCCGCAGAAATCTTGGCCATCTGCATAAGCGATGTCACGCCCTCTTGCATGCGCGCACCGCCCGAAACGGTAAAGCCGACAACCGGCAATCCCAGCTCGGTCGCGCGCTCAAATGTGCGACAGATCTTCTCGCCCACCACAGAACCCATCGAGCCCATCATAAAGTTGGCGTCCATAAAGAAGAGCGCCGTATCGCAACCGCAGATTTCGCCCCTGCCGCACACAACGGCATCGCGCTCGCCCGAACGCTCGCTCACGCTCTTGAGCTTGTCGGCATAGCCGGGAAACGAGAGGAAGTCCTCCGACGCCAGATTAGCATCCCATTCCTCAAACGTGCCCTCGTCGACCGTCATGCGCATGCGCGCGCGACCGCTCACGCGAAAGTGTTTGCCGCAACGAGGACAGACCTCGAGGTTGTCGTGCAGGCGTGCCTCATCGATCACACGGCGGCACCCCGGGCACTTGATAAACACGTGGCGCGCGGGAAACTCGGCGCACGACTCGGTCATCGGCCCCTCAAGGACATTGACCGTCTTCGCTTTTCTATTCATCAGCATAGAGATGCCCCATCAGATCGGTGTGGTACATGCCCGACAAGAACTCATTGTTTGCCAGCACGTCGAGCTGCAGTTCGCTGTTTTCGCTCACGCCCTCAATCACGAGCTCGCCCAGGGCCGAGCGCATCTTGCGAATGGCGCCGTCACGCGTGGGCGCACACACGATGAGCTTGCCGAGCATGGAGTCGTAGTACGGCGGAACTGTCGCACCGGTGAACATGGCCGAATCCCAGCGCACGCGCGGACCACCCGGTACACGCAACGCGGTGACCGTTCCGCATGACGGCAGAAAGTCCGGCGTTTCGGCATTGATGCGGCACTCCATGGCGTGGTTGTGCACCGGTACGTCCTCCTGCTCAAAGGGCAAAGGCTGGCCGGCCGCCACGCGCAGCTGCCACTTGACCAAGTCGGTATCGGTCACAAACTCCGTAACCGGATGCTCCACCTGCAAGCGCGTGTTCATTTCCATAAAGTAGAAATTGCCGTCGTCCGAATACAGGAACTCGATGGTACCGGCTCCTTCGTAGCCGACGGCACGAGCCAGGTCACGCGCCGCCTTGTGCATGCGAGCACGAATGTCGTCGTGTCCGTCGAGGCACGGCGCGGGGCTCTCCTCGATCAGCTTTTGGTTGCGACGCTGCACCGAGCACTCGCGCTCGCCGAGCGAAAACACATGGCCCTGCTTATCGGCCATAATCTGCACCTCAACGTGGTGGGCCGGCGCGACGAACTTCTCCATGTAGCACTCGCCGTCGCCAAAAACGGCCTCGCCCTCGGCACGCGCCTCGATGAACGCCTTTGCCGCATCTTCCACGCGCTCGACCTTGCGAATGCCGCGACCGCCACCGCCGGCGCGCGCCTTAATAAGCACGGGGCAGCCAATGCGCTCGGCCTCGGCCGTTGCCTCCTCGGGACTTTTGAGCAAATCGCAGCCCGGCACGATGGGCACGCCCGCCGCGGCAGCCGTTCGGCGTGCGGCATCCTTGTCGCCCATGCTGTCGATGACCTCGGCCGAGGGACCGACAAACGCTAGACCATACTTGTCGCAGTCGCGCACGAAGCTCGCCTTCTCGGAAAAGAAACCGTAGCCAGGATGGATCGCCTTTGCCCCCGACTTCACGGCACAGGTGAGCACGGCATCGTCGTTGAGGTAGCTCTCGGCAAGACGCGGGCCGCCGATGCAATACGCCTCGTCGGCAAGCTGCACGTGCAGCGCGTCCGCATCGGCCGTGGAATAAACGGCGACGGTCTTGATGCCCATATCGCGGCACGCGCGGATAACACGGACCGCGACTTCGCCGCGGTTGGCGATGAGCACTTTGTCGAACATGAAGCCTTCCTTAACTTTCGTGCATGAGTGCAAAAGACATATCGGCGCGGCAGCAAACCTCACCGTTGACGCTCGCAGTACCCGTCGCAAAGCGGAACGGCCCGCGCGCACGCGTGATGGAGCACACCAGATCCACCGTGTCGCCCGGGCGCACCGGACGCTTAAAGCGCACCTTATCGAGACTCGTATAGAACGGCGTCGCGCCGCGTGCCTCCTCATCGCCCATCAGCAGCACGCAGCAGTTCTGGGCGAGCATCTCGCACTGAATCACGCCGGGGACGACCGGGTTTCCCGGAAAATGCCCCTGCAAAAAGTACTCGTCGCCCGTGATCGTGATCTTGCCGTGGGCCTCGTCGCCCACCAGCTCGGCCTCGTCGAGCAAAAGCATCGGTTCGCGATGCGGCAACAGTTCTTTAAGCTCTTCTTTGTTCATGGATATCACCTATCCGATCCTCATAAGGCAACTGCCGAACTCCACGAGGTCGCCGTCGGCCACGCAGATCTCGAGCACCTCGCCGTCTGCCTCGGCCGTCACCTCGTTGAGAACCTTCATGGCCTCGATGATGCAGAGGGTCTCACCGGCCTTGACCTTGGAGCCCACGTGCACAAACGGCTCGTCGCCCGGCGCCGGGGCAGCATAGAAAACGCCGACCATGGGAGCGGTCACCTCGGTGCCCTTGGGCTCCGGTGCGGCGGCAGGCGCCTGCGCGGCGGGCTCCGGTGCGGCGGCAGGCATGGCGACAGGAGCCACCGCCGGAGCAGTCACGGCACCCGGCATAGGCATGGGCACGGCAACCGGCTGCGCGGCGCTCGCGCGCTCGAGTTCGACCGCGGTGCCATCGGGCTCCTCAACGCGTACGCGCGTGAGGCCGCGGTCCTCCATAACATCGGCTATCTCGGCAAGTCTTTTGGAATCCATGCTCTAGCTCCTCGTATATCTACGCAGCGCGATGGCGGCGTTGTGCCCGCCAAAGCCCAGGTTGGTCGAAAGCGCCCAGGTAAGGTCGGCGCGAACCGCGCGATTGGGCGTGTAGTCAAGATCGCAGGCGGGATCGGGTGTGTGGTAGTTAATGGTCGGCGGCACCACGCCCTGCTCGAGCGCCATGGCGCAGGCCATGACCTCGATGGCGCCCGTAGCACCGATCATGTGACCGGTCATCGACTTGGTCGACGAGACATGTGCGGCGCGCGCCGCGTCCTCGCCGAGTGCTCGCTTGATGCCCGCCGTCTCGGACGAATCGTTGAGCTTGGTCGAGGTGCCGTGGGCATTGATGTAGAGACCCTCGGAAGGCTTGACATCGCCCTCGGCCACCGCCAGCGATATCGCGCGGGCAATGCCGGCAGCCTCGGGATCGGGGCTCGTGATGTGATAGGCATCATCGGTGTTGCCGTAGCCCACGACCTCGGCGTAAATGTGCGCACCGCGCGCCTGCGCATGTTCCATGCTCTCGAGCACGAGCACGCAGGCGCCCTCGCCCATCACAAAGCCGTCGCGGTCTGCATCGAACGGGCGGCAGGCAGTCGCGGGATCGGGGTTGGTGGTCAACGCACGGCAGGACGTAAAGCCCGCAACGGCATCGGGGATAATTGCGGCCTCGGCTCCGCCGGCGAGAATCGCATCGGCATAGCCATGCTTGATGGCGCGGAACGCCTCGCCCACGGCATGGGCCGAGGTCGCGCACGCGGTCACCACGGGCAGGGTCGGGCCTTTTGCCTTGTGGCGGATCGCGATATTGCCCGAAGCCATGTTGGGGATCATCATCGCGATCATATAGGGCGATGCACGGCTAGGCCCTCGATCGGCGATCGTGTGGACGTTGTCGACAAGTGTCTGCATGCCGCCCACGCCCGAGCCCACGTAGACGCCCAGGCGTTCGTGATCGATGGCGCCTTCGACATCAAAGCCCGCATCGTGCATGGCCTCGTCCGACGCCGCCATCGCAAACTGAACGCAGGGGTCGAGATGCTTGGCGTCACGCTTGCCAAAGTACTCGTTGCCGTCAAAGCCCTTGACCTCGGCCGCCACCTTAACGGCAAACGCATCCGTATCGAAGTGCGTGATCGGGCCGATACCGCACGTGCCGGCGCACATAGCCGCCCAGGTGGCAAGCGCCGTGTTGCCGAGCGGCGATACGGCACCGATGCCGGTGATTGCAACTCTCTGTTCCATCATGGTCTCCTCATCCAAGCCGTTCTTCGGCCCTGGTTTCTACATCGCCATTCCGCCGTCGACGCGCACGACCTCGCCCGTAATGTAGGCAGCCGCATCACTCGCTAAAAAGCGCACCACGCCGGCCACTTCCTCGGGGCGTGCCATGCGCTTAAGGGGAATCTGTTCCTCGGTTGCCGTACGCACCTTCTCCGAGAGCTTTGCCGTCATATCTGTCTCGACAAACCCGGGGGCGACCGCGTTCGCTCGTACGCCACGAGGCGCAAGCTCGCGCGCCACCGCCTTGGTAAGCCCTATCACGCCCGCCTTGGAAGCAGCGTAGTTGGCTTGCCCGGCATTGCCCATCAGGCCCACGACCGAGCTCATGTTGACGACGCAACCGCCGCGCTGGCGCATAAAGGTCTTGGTGAGCGCGCGCGTCATATTGAATGTTCCCTTGAGATTGACATCGAGCACGCGATCGAATGCGTCATCGCCCATGCGCATGAGCAGGCCATCGCGGGTGATGCCGGCATTGTTGACGAGCGCCCAAATGGAACCAAAGTCGTTGAGGACCGCTTCCACACACGCGTTGACGGCAGCGGGATCGGCCACGTCGCATTGATATGCGCGTGCCGTGGCGCCAACCGCCTCACAGGCTTCGCACGTCTCGCGCGCCGCATCGACGCTGCCGGCATAGACGACGGCGATATCAAAGCCGTCCTCCGCCAGACCGACAGCGCAGGCGCGGCCGATACCCCGCGAGCCGCCCGTGACCAGTGCCACGCGACGTGAGTCGTTGCGCTCGAGCGCGCCGTTGTTCAAGTTGCCCATGTCATTCCTTTCGGGTTACAGCCCTGTGGACTATGCGAGCTCGTCGGCAATAGCTGCGACCTGCTCGGCCGTTTCGCACGAATACACGCGAACGTCGCTCAGCGTACGCTTGGCCAGGCCCGACAGCGTTTTGCCAGGGCCGACCTCAATAAACGTGTCGATGCCCTGATTCTGCAGAGCATGCAGCGTGTCGACCCAACGAACGGCATGACTCACCTGATTGGCCAAGACATCCGATGCCGCTCGCGGGTCCGCCGGATAGGGCGCCGCCGTCATGTTTGCCATGACCGGAATCAGCAGCGGTGACGGCGCGTGGCCGGCTTGGATATACGTCGCCAGCCCCTCAGTCGCCTCGGCCATATAGGGGCTATGAAATGCGCCCGACACCGCGACTTTCATAGCGCGGCCGCCAGCCTCTTTTACCAGGGCGTCGAGCTCCTGCAGCGCCTCGGGCGGTCCGGCAACAACCGTCTGCTGCGGACTGTTGTAGTTGACCGGCCAGCAGTCCTCGCCGGCCTGTTTTGCCAGGTTCTCGACTTGCGCCGCATCGAGCTTGATGACGGCGCGCATGCCGCCCGGATGGCGCTCGGCAGCCGCGGCCATCAGCGCCGCGCGCTCGCACACGAGCTCAAAGCCCGCTCGCGTATCGAACGCCCCCGCAAAGGTGAGCGCGGCGACCTCGCCAAGCGAAAAACCCGCACAGGCGGCAGGTACCACGCCGCGCTCACGCAGGGCGGCAGCCGCTGCCAGATCGTGAACGAACACGCACGGCTGCGTGTTCTCGGTCTGCGAGAGCTCCTCCTTGGAGGCGCTTCGGCACTGCTCACTGGTCCCCGGGCGCACCTCGTCGGCAATGGCGAACACCTCGGCGGCGACCGGCGATGCCTCGATCAGGTCGACGCCCATCGCGGGGTGCTGGGCGCCCTGGCCGGCAAACAGAAACGCTACGCCACCCATGCGCACGCACCCTTCAGGACGTGCTCGGCGCCATCGACCAGGTCGTCAACGATTTCACGTGCACTTTGGCGCTCGTTGACCATGCCGGCAATCTGTCCACACAAAAACGAGCCCTCTTCGTAATTGCCGTCCTTGGCGGCCTTGCGAAGGGCGCCCGTGCCCATGGCCCCGAGCTCCTCGACGCTTACGCCCGCCGCCTCGCTCTTGGCGTAGGCGTTGGTGAAGGGGCTCTTGAGGGCACGCACCGGGTGTCCCGTCGAGCGGCCGGTCGCACGCGTCGAGGTGTCGTTGGCCTTCAGGACCATCTCCTTGTACTGCTCCGATACGGCGCACTCATCTGCGATCAGAAAGCGCGTACCCACCTGCACGCCGGCGGCGCCCAGCATAAAGGCGGCCGCCACGCCGCGGCCATCGGCGATACCGCCAGCCGCAACCACGGGAATATCGACCGCATCGACAACCTGCGGCACCAGTGCCATCGTCGAGGTCTCGCCAATATGGCCGCCTGATTCGGTACCCTCGGCAACCACGGCAGTGGCTCCACGACGCGCCACGAGGCGCGCCAGCGCCACCGAGGCAACGACCGGGATGACCTTGATGCCCGCCTCGTTCCACGCCTTCATGTACTTGGTGGGATTGCCGGCACCCGTCACGACGACCGGCACCCGCTCGTCAATCACGACCCGCGCGACCTCGTCGGCAAACGGGCTCATGAGCATGACGTTGACGCCAAAGGGCTTATCCGTCCTGGCGCGCAGCTCATGAATCTGGTCGCGCAGCCAGTTGGCGTCGGCGTTCATGGCCGCGATAATCCCTAAGCCGCCCGCCTCGGACACTGCGGACGCCAGCGAGGCGTCGGCGATCCAGGCCATACCGCCCTGGAACACGGGCTTTTCGATGCCGAGCAGATCGCAGAGAGGAGTCTTGAGCATCTCTACTTCTCCAATGCCGCCTCGACCGTATCGGCGAACTCGCCGACCGTCTTGGGGTTCTCCTCGGTATCGAGCTGGATGCCAAACTCGTCCTCAACGGCGACGAGGATCTCGACGGTGCCCAGACTGTCGAGACCAATCTCCTCGAGCGTGGACTCGGGCTTCATCTCGACGTCGTCAAGACCGGCGGTCTCGCGGATAACGTCGCAAACGCGCTCGAAGGTCTTCTGATCTGCCATGGTAGTTCTCCTTTGGTTGTGCCCTAGGGCGTTTTTATTTCCTATGTGCGACTACTTCCAACGAAGCAGATAGCCACCTATATCCAGACCGGCGCCAAATCCAACCAAGGCGATGGTGTCGCCCGCATTCAGTGCGTCGGTGCGTGCCAGTCGGTCAAGCGCAAGAGGAATGCAGGCGCTCGAAATGTTGCCGGTCTCGCGCAGCGTTCGAACCACGCGCTCGTCTGGCACGCCGAGGCGCTTGACCGCCTGACTCAGGATTCGTTCGTTAGCCTGATGGAATACAAAGTGGTCGATGTCTTCGACCGAAATGCCCGCATTGATCGCAAGCTTATGGACCGTGTCGCAGATGGCGTTGACGCCGAACTTGAACACGCGGCGGCCATTCATGGACAGCACGCTCGCGCTATCTGCGGAAGCCTTAAACGGCGAGGTGCCGACCAGACCGGGAACGCGCAACGTCTCGACGTCGGGCGCCGTCGAAAGCTCAACGGCAAGGGGACTGTCTCCCCCAGCCTCAATCACCGCGGCGCCTGCCCCATCGCCAAAGAGCACGCAGGTGGCACGGTCGGTCCAGTCGAGCGCGCGCGTCATCTGCTCGGCAGCAACGACAAGCACGCGCTCGGCGCGACCGCGGGCGATATAGCCCTCGGCGACATCGAGCGCAAACACGAAGCCGGCACAGGCCGCCGAGACATCGAAGGCAGGGCACGTCGCGCCTAGTCGCTCAGCAACGGCACACGCCTCAGCGGGAACAAGGTGATCACCCGTCGTCGTCGAGCAGACGATCAGATCCAGCTGGCTCGCGTCGATTCCGGACACCCGGAGTGCCCGCTCGCTCGCCGCTACGGCAAGGTCGTCAAGTGACTCGGTGGTGCAGACGTGGCGGCTCTTGATACCTGTGCGGGTAAAAATCCACTCATCCGAGGTATCGAGGAACTCAGACAGCTCGTCATTGGAAACACTGCGCTCAGGAAGCGCCGAGCCTGTTCCAAGAATCGTGAAACCCATCACTAACCTCCTTTGAGTTGTTGACGTGTTTACATCGACCAAGAGAGGATAGCGCATTTCAGTCCTTGTTGACGTGTTAACATTAAATTGTCCAAATGCGACAAAGGCTTCACATTGTGTCTATCTCTCGACACCATTGCTCGATTGCCTTATTAACTTAGGAGGTAGCAGCCGTTATGGATGCCAAATTAACGATAGTCGACGTAACTGGATCGACCAACGATGACCTGCTCGAAGCAGGAAAACAGGGAGCGCCGCACGGCACAGGACTTGCCGCCCGGGCTCAGACAGCAGGACGCGGTCGGCGCGGCCACAAGTGGGATTCAACCGCCGGCAACCTATTGCTTTCGATTGTCCTGCGTCCATGCGTTAATCCTGCAAAGTACTCTGGTCTTGCCGCCGTCAGCGGCCTAGCGGTGCTCGAGGCGCTCGGAAAGCAGGGTCTTGCAAACGAGATTGGTCTCAAATGGCCCAACGACCTGGTCGCGCAAGGGCGCAAGCTCGGCGGCATTCTGGTCGAGGCCGCACGCGATAACGAAGGCAGGCCTTTCGCCGTCTGCGGCATTGGCGTCAATGTGAACTATGTGCCCTCGGAGGTTCCCGATGGCGGCCTGCCGGCAATCGGACTGTCAGTCCTCAATGAGAACGTTCCCACCGTCGATGTACTACTCAAGGATGTCTATCACGCGGTCGTGAACGCTGTGGACGCGTGGGCAGATTTGCTCAACGCCATGAAAGAAGACGCTGGATCACTCGCGCCCGTCCACGATGATTATGTAGCTCACCTCAATTGGATTGGGGAAACCGTTATCGCCCGCTCCCCTGCTGGAGATGAGCTGGCACGTGGAATTTTTCGAACCGTCGATGATTATGGTCGCGCGTGCATCGAAACGGAAGACGACTTGCGATCCTTCCATTTTGAGGAGGCATCGCTGCGTCCCGTGAGCGAATAGGGCGCCGCAGCCACCTACTCGTCAGCATTGTCCGACAGTCCAAACCACCATTCAAAACAAAAGGGCCCCGCTACCGTAATGGCAGCGGGGCTCTGTAAGCTATGAGCGATATCGCTTAGAGCTTGATGTCGATGTCGACGCCAGCGGGGAGGTCGAGACGCATGAGCGAATCAACGGTGCCCGAGGTGGGGTCGAGGATGTCGATGAGGCGCTTGTGGGTGCGCATCTCGAACTGCTCACGGGAGTCCTTGTTCACGTGCGGCGAGCGGATAACCGTGTACAGGTTGCGCTCGGTGGGCAGGGGGACAGGACCGGAAACGCGAGCGCCGGTCTTCTGAGCGGTCTCGACGATGAGCTTCGCGGACTGATCGACGACCTCGTGATCATAGCCCTTGAGGCGAATGCGGATCTTCTGGGTAGCCAACTTAAACCTCCAAAGAGTGCGAGAGATGCTCTCGCGGATTACGTAACAGGGAGCTCGAACTTAGGCGTTCTTGCTCATGACCTCGTCCACGATGGACTTGGGCGCGGGCTCATAAGAGTCGAACTGCATCGTGTAGGATGCACGGCCCTGGGTCTGGGAGCGAAGGTCGGTAGCGTAACCGAACATCTCGCCCAGCGGCACCTTGGCACGGATGAGCTTGCTGTTCTTGCGATCCTCCATGCCCTCGATCTTGCCGCGGCGACCGGAGAGGTTGCCCATGACGTCGCCCATGTACTGCTCGGGGGTCTCGACCTCGACAGCCATGATCGGCTCGAGCAGCTGCGGATCGGACTTCTTGAGGGCGTCCTTGATAGCCATGGAACCGGCGATCTTGAAGGCGGCCTCGGAGGAGTCGACCTCGTGGTAAGAACCGTCGAACAGGGTGACCTTAACGTCGAGGACCGGGAAGCCGGCGATAACACCGGTGTTCAGGGCCTCCTGGATGCCCTTGTCGATGGACGGGATGTACTCCTTGGGCACGACGCCGCCGACGATAGCGTTGACGAACTCGTAGCCGAAGCCCTCCTCCATCTTCTCGAGCTTGATGACGGCGTGGCCGTACTGACCGCGACCGCCGGACTGACGGACGAACTTGCCCTCAGCCTTCTCGACGTCGTGACCAGCGGTCTCACGGTAGGCAACCTGGGGCTTACCAACGTTAGCGTCAACCTTGAACTCGCGGAGCAGACGGTCGACGATGATCTCGAGGTGCAGCTCGCCCATGCCGGCGATGATGGTCTGGCCGGTCTCGTGGTTGGTGGACACCTGGAAGGTCGGGTCCTCCTCGGCGAGCTTGGTCAGAGCCAGGGACATCTTGTCCTGCTCGGCCTTGGTCTTGGGCTCGATGGCAACGTCGATAACGGGCTTAGCGAACTCGATCTTCTCGAGGACGATCTCCTTGCCCTCGGCGCACAGGGTGTCACCGGTGGTGGAGTTCTTGAAGCCGACGCAAGCGACGATGTCGCCGGCGGCAGCGTCGTCACGGTCGATACGCTCGGCGGCGTTCATCTCGAGGATGCGGCCGAGACGCTCGCGCTGACCGTTGGAAGCGTTGACAACGTAGGAGCCGGACTCGGCGCGGCCGGAGTAAACGCGGACGTAGGTGAGCTTACCGACGAACGGGTCGGTCATGATCTTGAAGACCAGGCCGGAGAAGGGCTCGTCGAAGGAAGGATGACGCTGAATCTCCTCGCCGGTGTCCGGATCGGTACCGGTGACGGCCTCAACGTCGAGCGGGCTGGGCAGGTAGTCGACGACAGCGTCGAGCAGCTCCTGAACGCCCTTGTTCTTGTAGGCGGAACCCACGAAGACGAGGTTGAGCTCGTTGGCCAGAACGCCCTTGCGCAGAGCAGCCTTGAGCTCCTCGACGGTGAAGTCCTCCTCCATGAGGATCTTCTCCATGAGCTCGTCGTCAAAGCTGGCAGCAGCGTCGAGGAGCTCCTCGCGCTTGGTGGCAGCGATGTCGGCGAACTCAGCCGGGATCTCGTCCATCGGCTCGGGGTAGGTCATGCCCTTCTCGTCGGCCTTGAAGTCCCAAGCAGTCATGGTGACGAGGTCGATGACGCCCCAGAAGTTGTCCTCGGCGCCCATCGGGACCTGAGCGGCCACGGCGTTGGCGTCGAGACGATCCTTCATGGTCTCGATAGCATTGAAGAAGTCAGCGCCCACGCGGTCATACTTGTTGATGAAGGCGATGCGGGGGACGTTGAAGGTAGAAGCCTGACGCCAAACGGTCTCAGACTGGGGCTGAACGCCGGCAACGGCGTCGAAGACGGCGACAGCGCCATCGAGGACGCGCAGGCAGCGCTCGACCTCGGCGGTGAAGTCAACGTGGCCCGGGGTGTCGATGATCTGGATGCGGTAATCCTTACCGTCCTTGTTCCAGAAGCACGTGGTAGCAGCGGAGGTAATGGTTACGCCGCGCTCCTGCTCCTGAACCATCCAGTCCATGGTGGCAGCGCCCTCATGGACCTCACCGATCTTGTGGGTCTTACCGGTGTAGTAAAGAATACGCTCGGTCGTGGTGGTCTTACCAGCATCGATGTGAGCCATGATGCCGATGTTACGGGTATCGGAAAGCTTGTACTTAGGCTTAGCCATGTTAGTTCCTTACCTTAACTTACCAACGATAGTGAGAGAACGCGCGGTTGGCCTCGGCCATCTTGAAGACGTCCTCACGCTTCTTGACGGAAGCGCCCAGGCCGTTGGAGGCGTCGAGGATCTCGTTGGCGAGACGCTCGGCCATGGTCTTCTCCTTGCGAGCGCGGGAGAAGTTGACGATCCAGCGGATGCCCAGAGCGGTGGAACGACGGGAGTTGACCTCCATCGGGACCTGATAGGTAGCGCCACCGACACGCTTGGGCTTAACCTCGAGCGTGGGCTTGACGTTGTCCATAGCCTTCTTGAAGGTAGCGAGAGCGTCGCCACCCTCGGACTTCTCGGCAACGATCTCGAAAGCGGTGTAAACGATGCGCTCAGCGGTGGCCTTCTTGCCGTCAAGAAGGACCTTGTTGATGAGCTGAGTCACCAGGCGGTTGTTGTAAACGGCGTCAGGCTGAACCTCACGACGATTAGCTGCTGCACGACGCGGCATGTGAAATCTCCTTAAGTGTCTACCGTGCGGCGCTTAAGCGGCACACGGCGAAAGTATCAAAACGTTATCTGGCTTATTTGGCCTTGGGGCGCTTAGCACCGTACTTGGAACGGGCCTGCATACGGTTCTGGACCGGAGCAGCGTCGTAGGCGCCACGGATGACGTGATAACGGACACCAGGGAGGTCACGGACACGACCGCCGCGGACGAGCACGATGGAGTGCTCCTGCAGGTTGTGGCCCTCACCTGGGATGTAAGCGGTAACTTCGATGCCGTTGACGAGGCGAACACGGGCAACCTTACGAAGAGCCGAGTTCGGCTTCTTGGGGCTCGTGGTGAAGACGCGAGTGCACACGCCGCGCTTCTGGGAGTTGTGCTGCAGAGCAGCGTTCTTGGACTTCTTGGGCACGGAACGACGGCCCTGGCGAACCAGCTGGTTAATAGTAGGCAAAGCGTACTCCTTCTCGAATGATTCCAGCTTTCTGTAAAGTGCAACGGCTTGAATCGAGGGGTCAGCATCCCCCTACGAAACACGCAGTTCGATAGGATACGTGGCGTTAGCTGTGCCGTCAACACACCACGCCGCCGGGCGTATCCTAAATTAGGCACATTTCCGCAAAGCCTACACAAAAGGAATCCCCTCCTGTGCGCGGGGGCGGATTCCCGGACCGGGCGGCGCGGGGGTTAAGTTTGCTGCTCTACAGTCCTGGCTCGCACGGAGGCCACATTAAGTGGCCTCCGGCTCGTGCGGAACTCGCGACAAACTTAACCCCCGCGCCGCCCGGGCCGGGAATCCGACGCGCTCGTCGGGGCAACGTTACCTGCCAAAAAGGGACAGGTTTGTTTTGGCAGGTTTTATCTGGGAAAAGGCCGCTTCCCCTAGTGGGAAGCGGCCTCAAGCCTTACGAGTAGACGATGGTAAAGGGTTCTTCCGTTTGAGTCTCCCCTGTTGATGTGCACCTCGTTCCCTCAAGGGTTACCGATACAACCTGATCGACATTGATGAGCCTTGTCGGAACCCAGATGTTCTCTCCGCTATTGCGTGCCATCGAAACATAGAAGTTGTACGCCCCTGCGTCGTCATCTTCGATAATCTGCTCCGATCCATCCTTGTAGCTGACGGTCAGCTTATTATCAACTGCTTCATAGCCCAAATCATCGATGTGCGTCTGGATGGAAAACGGACTGATCTCGAGAGACGAGTCACCGGAGCGGAGTTCCTTTGTATCGACGTACGCTCCAACGCTAAACTCGGGCGTCGATGCTTTAAACTGCCTCGCACTCTCACCTTCGCCCTCGGTCCACTGGATATTCCAGGTGACCGCATGTTGAAAACCTCGCTCGCGATCCATAGAAGCAAAGTACATCGTGCCATTAATGACAGTATCGCTTGATGTGTCCTTATCAATGGTGCAGCGTGTGTCAGCCCATTCCTCGCCGAACTTCATGTCGGGCGTGCCGATGCCTTGTTCTTCTTCACCATAGAGAACAAGTTCGCCAGTCTCTGCTGCCGGCTTGTAGTAGTTAACACCATTTGGATTGGACAACGTAAACGTCACGGCACCGCAACCGTTTTTATCGATAGCCATATCATGAATGTCGAGTGTATAGCCGTTGCCCTCGACGGACAGATTGACCTTCTGTACTGAACCCTCCAAGCTTTGGGGCGCGATACCATCACCAAACTCTCTGGTGTAGGTATATTTAGTCCCCGACGAGCCACCTTGAGTCCAGGTAATGGACTCTCCGTTGCCATGGTTTCCCCAGGCAGAGGCAAAATAACTGGAATTGACGACGGCGTAGGCGACCCCTCCGGTCGCCAGCACTCCGGCAAGGCATCCGATCACGGCAACATACAGAGGCTTCGCGTGACCCTTTCGATGAAGCGGCTCACCAGCAGCGGAGTAAAGAACACGGTCAGCAAGATCGCTATCGGCTTGGACGGACTCGAAGGCCTGCTTGATTTGGTTGGATTTCACTGTCGCCCTCCTCTAGGATGAACTTGAGTTTCGATCGACCGCGAGCTAAACGCGTTCGAACGGTCGCGGCTGGCACATGCAGTAACTCGGCAATCTCTGAGGTCGAAAAGCCCAGATAGTAATAGAGCACGATGGGAACGCGGAATCGCTCCGGAAGTCGCATAACGTCTGACAGGACCGCCTTGGTCTCATCCTGCGCTGTCGAAAGCGACTCGGCCAGGTTCTCAATATCCTCCACACGCCTCCATGGCTTTCGAAAGAGCGATTTGCATTCATTGATCGTGACCCGGATAAGCCATCGACGAAGATGTTCCCAGCTTTCAAATTGCGCATCGCTTTTGAGTAACTTCAGAAAGACATCTTGAGCGACATCATCGGCGTCAGCACGATCGCGCAGATACGTCAATGCGATTCGAAACACGACATCCCGGTGATCTTCGACTGCCTGTCTAAAAGCTTGTTCTTCCATAATCACCTCCCGGTGACGTTAATGGTTCTCGATGAGGCCCTCACCATAGATACGCTCTTGTCGGGCGAAATGTTTCAAATTCAAGCATGAAAAACCGACCAAAATAAACCTGTCCCTTTTTGGCAAGGGATCAACGGAACGCAACAGGTTGAGCATACGCAAGCGAGCGGCCCCCAGAGCGTACAAGGTGGCATGAAAAAGGCAGGGCATTGACCTTTTGGTCATGCCCTGCCTTTTGAATGACAGATTGTAGCTCTGGGGGCCGCGCAGCGACGGAGATTGCCGCCGTTCGTTAGAACGGCGGAACTAGTTACTCTTCGTCGTTGTCCTTGGCCTCTTCGACATCGTCAGTGTCCACGAGCTGGTTGAGCAGCTCGTCGAGGGAAGCCATGTCCTCGTTGATGGCACCGTTGGCGGGAGCCTTCTTGTCGTCGATCGGGGCGCCCAGGAGCTCCTCGTCGGCGTCGGCGTGATGCGTCGGAGCGGAGGTACCCAGCAGGATATCGTCCGGACCGTCGGGGCTAAAGACCATCTGCAGCAGCTGCGAGAGGTCTTCCTCGTCGGCAACGTCGTCGTTGTTCTCGAGGATGTAGAGCAGATCGTGGGCCTCCAGGCCGTCACGGAGCTCCTCGATCGCCTTGGCGCCGATGCCATCGATGCGCAGCAGATCCTCCTCGGACTTGCCAACCAGGTCGCCGACCGTCTCGATGCCAACCTCGCTGAACTTGTTGGTCCAGCGCTGCGACACGCCCAGGTCGTCGAACAGGTACAGACGAGCCTTCTCGGCGGAGATGGTGTGGCCGTTGCGGGTGAACGAACCGTCAGCACCACCGAACTCGTCGTAGCCGGCCCAGTCGAGCTGCTGCGGGAGCTGCTCGTCCAGGTCCTTGAGCTCCACAGGAGCCCACTCGGGCAGCGACTTGGCGTTGGGCGAAGCCGGGCCGTCGATGTCCACGTAGCCGTCGGCCGTGCGATACGTCAGCTTGGCGTTGGCGTACGGCTTGAGGCCGGTACCAGCCGGGATCTTCTTACCGACGATGACGTTGGACTTAAGGTCGAGCAGGTGGTCGACCTTGCCCTCGATGGCAGCCTCGGTAAGGACGCCAGCGGTACGGATGAACGAAGCGCTCGACAGCCAGGAGTCGATGTTGGACGCGACCTTGAGCGTACCCAGGATGACGGGCTCGGCCACGGGAGCCTGACCGCCCAGACGGGCAACGCGCTCGACCTCGTCGGCAAACTCGTAGCGGTCGACGTACTGACCAAGCAGGTACTTGGAGTCGCCGGGGTTGGTGATCTGAACGCGACGCAGCATCTGACGTGCGAGCACCTCGATGTGCTTGTCGTTCAGGTCGACGCCTTGGCTGGTGTAGACGTCCTTGACGCTCTCGACGAAGGTGTGCATCGTCGACTCGATGTCGGTCAGCTTGCGCAGGTTGCGGAAGTTAACGAAGCCCTTGGTGATCTGGTCGCCGGCGCGAACCTCGCAGCCGTCCTCGATCTCGGGCATGAAGCGCACCGAAGCGGGGACGCGACGCTCGTCGAGGACACGGGTGTGATCCTCGGAGTCGGTGAGCGTCAGCACGTACTCGGACTTCTCGGGCTTAATCGAGAGGTGGCCGGAGTACGGAGCCAGCTCGGCCTCGCGACCCAGGATCTTCTCGTTGACGTTGCCGACGATATCGAACATACGGCTGACCGTAGGCAGACCCTGCGTAATATCGTCGACGCCAGCGACGCCGCCGGAGTGAATGGTACGCATCGTAAGCTGCGTACCGGGCTCGCCGATGGACTGGGCGGCAATAATGCCGACCGCGGTACCGATGGCGACTGGACGACGGGTGGAAAGATCCCAGCCGTAGCACTTCTGGCACACGCCGTACTTGGAGCGGCAGGTGAGCAGCGCGCGAAGCTTGACCTTCTTAAGGCCGGCATCGACCATCTTCTGGATGTCAGCGACCTTCTCGATGTAGCCGTCCTGCTCAAAGAGCACGGTGCCATCGGGAGCCACGACGTCCTCAATGAAGCAACGGCCGACGAGGTCGGTGTTGAGGTCGGTGGTGCCGGGGATGATGAGGTTGTAGGTGACGCCCTCGTGCGTACCGCAGTCCTCCTCGCGGACGATGACGTCCTGGGCCACGTCGACCAGACGACGGGTCAGGTAACCAGAGTCCGAGGTGTGGGATGCGGTATCGACCAGGCCCTTACGGGCGCCGTAGGTCGAAATGAAGTACTCGAGCGGCAGCAGGCCCTCGCGGAAGTTCGCCTTAATGGGAAGGTCGATCGTCTCGCCGGACATGTCTGCCATCAGGCCACGCATGCCGCCGAGCTGACGCAGCTGGGTCTTAGAACCACGGGCGCCGGAGTCGGCCATCATGTAGAGCGGGTTCTCCTCGTCGAACAAGTCGAGCATGAGCGCTGCAACCTTATCGGTACAAGCGGTCCACTCATTAACGACTTCGATGTGGCGCTCCGTCTCGTTGATGAAGCCCTCCTCGAAGTACTCGTTGATCTGGTCGACGTTGGCCTGGGCGCGATCGAGCAGCTCCTGCTTCTCGGCAGGGATGAGAGCGTCCCACACCGAGATGGTGAGGCCAGCGCGGGTAGCGTAGTGGAAGCCGGAGTACTTGATGGCGTCGAGGATCGGGCCGACCTTGGCCTCGGGATAGCGATCGCAGCAGTCCGCAACCAGCTTGGCCACGTCGCCCTTGACCATCTTGTAGTTCATGAACTCGTAGTCTTCGGGCAGGCACTGGCGGTTGAAGATGATGCGGCCGATGGAGGTCTCGAAGCGCGCGGTCTTGTTGCCGGTGACGTCGTAGTCGACGAACTCGTTCTTGCCGTTCTTGACGCGGAAGATACGGGTGCCGTCCTCGTTGATGACATTGGCGTCGGCAGCGGACACGCGGACCTGAATCTTGGCCTGCATGTCGACCTCGGAGCGGCAGTCATAGGCGTGCAGCGCGTCGTCGAAGCTGGCGAACACGTGGTTCTCGCCCGGCAGACCGTCGCGGACCTGGGTGAGGTAGTACACACCGATGATCATGTCCTGCGAGGGGATGTTGACCGGCTTGCCGGATGCCGGAGAGCGCAGGTTGTTCGCAGAGAGCATGAGCACGCGGGCCTCGGCCTGAGCCTGGCTGGACAGCGGCACGTGGACAGACATCTGGTCGCCGTCGAAGTCGGCGTTGAAGGGCGAGCAGACCAGCGGGTGCAGGTGGATAGCCTTGCCCTCGACCAGAACCGGCTCAAAGGCCTGGATGGACAGACGGTGCAGGGTCGGTGCGCGGTTGAGCAGCACGACGCGGCCGTCGATGACCTCTTCGAGGATATCCCACACAAAGGTGGCACCGCGGTCGATAGCGCGCTTGGCGCCCTTGATGTTCTCGACCTTGCCAAGCTCGACCAGGCGCTTCATGACGAAGGGCTTGAAGAGCTCCAGCGCCATGGTCTTGGGCAGACCGCACTGGTGCAGCAGCAGCTTGGGGTCGGTAACGATAACCGAACGGCCGGAGTAGTCGACACGCTTACCCAGCAGGTTCTGACGGAAACGGCCCTGCTTGCCCTTCAGGAAGTCGCTGAGGGACTTCAGGGCACGGTTGTTGGCGCCGGTGACGGCACGGCCGCGGCGGCCGTTGTCGATCAAGGCGTCCACAGCCTCCTGGAGCATCCGCTTCTCGTTGCGGACGATGATGTCGGGGGCGTTCAGGTCCATCAGGCGCTTCAGGCGGTTGTTGCGGTTGATGACCCGGCGGTACAGGTCATTCAGGTCAGAGGTGGCGAAGCGGCCGCCGTCCAGCTGCACCATGGGGCGCAGGTCGGGAGGCAGAATGGGCAGAACGTCCATGATCATCCACTCCGGCTTGTTGCCGGAGATCCGGAAGGCGTCCACCACTTCCAGCCGCTTGACGATCCGGGCCTTCTTCTGGCCGGAAGCGTCCTTCAGCTCGGCGTGGAGCTGGGCGGAGAGGGCCTCCAGGTCCACGTCCGCCAGCAGCTTTTTCACGGCCTCGGCGCCCATGCCGGCCTGGAAGTCATCCTCATACTTTTCACGGTAGTCACGGTACTCCTTCTCGGAGAGGATCTGGTTCTTGGTCAGAGGGGTCTCGCCGGGGTCCGTGACGATATAGTTGGCGAAATACAGCACCTTCTCCAGAATCCGGGGGCTGATGTCCAGCAGCAGGCCCATCCGGGAGGGGATGCCCTTGAAATACCAGATGTGGGAAACGGGGGTGGCCAGCTCGATGTGGCCCATACGCTCCCGGCGCACCTTGGAACGGGTGACCTCGACGCCGCAGCGGTCGCAGATCTTACCCTTGTAGCGGATCTTCTTGTACTTGCCGCAGTGGCACTCCCAGTCCTTGGTAGGCCCGAAGATACGCTCGCAGTACAGGCCGTCCTTTTCGGGCTTCAGAGTGCGGTAGTTGATGGTCTCAGGCTTCTTCACCTCGCCGTAAGACCACTCCCGGATCTGCTCCGGGGAAGCCATGCCGATCTTAATCGCGTCAAAGGCAAACTTGTTGCCGTTATTGGTTTCGATCATGTTGCGTTATCCTCCTTCAATGATTCAAATGATCCAGTTTTGTGGTGACGAATGTGTCTTCTGGATCATTCGTCGTCGAAGTCAACATCCACATCGGCGCCGGCATCCTCCGGCGCGTCTTCAAATTCAAAGCCGGACGCTTCAAACTCGGCGTCCTCCGCAACGTTGCGGTGGCGGTCATCGTCCGCATCCATACGGGAGAGGTTGAAGGTATCGAGGGCGTCCTCGTCCTCCTTGAGATCCACCACGTTGCCGTCCTTATCCAGCACCTGGATGTTCAGGCACAGGGACTGCAGCTCCTTCAGCAGCACGCGGAAGGACTCCGGCACGCCGGGGGTGGGAACGTTGTGGCCCTTGACGATGGATTCGTAGGTCCGGACACGGCCGGTGACATCGTCGGACTTCACGGTCAGGATCTCCTGCAGGGTATAAGCAGCACCGTAAGCCTCCAGGGCCCAAACTTCCATCTCGCCGAAGCGCTGGCCGCCGAACT
>JAHYYK010000011.1 GCA_019425005.1 Collinsella sp. | reverse complement strand
TCAACCTTGGCGCGGCGAGCGGTGGCCTTCTCCCAATCGCTGGTGCCCTCAAAGACATCCTGCTTGTAGGGGTTGCGGCCGAGCTTCTTGGCACGGTAGGCAATGTAGATGATTGCGGCGACGTTGGCGACCAGTGCGGCAATCGAGACCGCGGTGGCGGCGCCGGGGTCGAGCGTGGAGTGCGTTACAAAGATGGACTCCTCCTGGAAGTACGGGAACACCTGGGCAAACATGCACCAAATGGCCAGCGTAAAGGCGCGGTTCTGGATCCAGCCGCCCTTGTTCCAGATAAAGGCGGCGACGGTGGGCGCCAGCAGCAGCGCAAAGCCGCAGAACCAGGAGTGGGTGGGCAGGCAGTTGTAGGTGTAGCAGAAGTTCCAGATGTCGTAGGCGATGATGTAGACCCATGTCATGTCGGGCCACAGCATGTCGGTCTTATCCTCGGAGGCGTAGACGCTCCACCAACCGGTCATGCAGAAGATGTTGATGATTCCGGCGATGCCGTTGAACACGTTATTCCAACCGGCGAGTTGCGTGGCGCCCTCGGAGGTGACCCAAGTGGACTGGCCCAGGACAAAGAAGTGATATGCGCTCTCGAAGTCGGACACGACGGCGATCATGATGTTGATGGCGACGATCACAAACGGCCACGCGCGGAACCAGTGCGCCTTGCCGATCTTGCCCCACTGATACTTAATGGCGATGAAGCCCCAGCAACCGGCCAACGCCGCGTAGACCTTGGCGTAGTGGAACCAGCTGTTCTGGTACACATGGGTGGGGTTGGTGAGCGCCCACTCGGCACCCTGCGAAACGCCGACGGCGATGGCGACGCAGTAGATGGTCATGGCCAGCGGAGCCACGCCAAAGATGATGGCTGCGCCCAGCTTGGTGCGGCGGCCGACTTCGTTGAGCACGATCAGGCCGATAAAGACCATGGCCCAGCCGGCCCAGTGGATAAGGGTATCGCTACCCCAAACATCGAACAGCATGCTGCTCTCCTTTCACACGCCCGCGGCCCCTCTTCCGATCGCGGGCAGTTTGGCCAAATGTCGTCAGTTCTGGGGCTTGCGCTCCGGATACTTGGCGGTATAGCCCTCGATGTGGAGTGTCGAGGCGATGATTTCCTTGACCGTCTCGTCGGGCACATCGGGGTGCGTGCGGATATACATCAAAAGACCCATGATGAGGGTGTAGAACGTCTCATAGACATGGTCGATGCGCAGGTCATGATGGGCGACAAAGTCGACCACGGTGGTGTCGCAAATGTATTGCGCCACGCGCTGGACCACGTTGTGCAGAAAGCCGCCGTAGAGCGCGCCGCTGCTCGAGGTGAGCGTGCTCGGCAGCTCGTGACCGCTCACGACCAGGCGCTTAAAGAGCGGAGCGACGGTATCGAGCGCGCCCTCGATATCGCCGACGGTGCGGTTGGCATTCCACTGCTCGAGCTCGGAGATGAAACCGTCGATCGCCTCGTCCATAACAGCGGTGACAGCGGCGTCCATGTCGGCGAAGTAGTGGTAGAACAGCGAGCGCGTGCAGCCGGCTCGCTTGGTCACGGCCGATACCGATAGGTGGGACACGCCCAGCTCGGAGCTTACGGTGCGCACGGCATCGAGGATCTCGCGACGGCGTTCGTCGCCCGTCAGGCGCTTTGCCGCGCTATCGGATGCGGGGACGGCATCGACCACAGAGGTATCTGCTGTGTTGTCGCCCATGTTCTGCCGCCTTTCATCCTCTTTTGCCTGACCGTTCGCCTAACAGTCTTGAATATTGTTGACGGTTCGTCAATACTATTTTTGACACAATGTCAACTAATGGCGGGTGAACGGCATGGGGCATGCCCAGCCTGCAAAAAAAGAGGGGCGCCGCGGTCTCGCCGGGCTGCGGCAAGAGAAGGGACAACCATGATTCTCAACGGACCGGGGATTAGTTACACCGAGCCCGATATCGGCGCGGAGTTTGTGCCGCCGCTGCCGGAGCATCCGCGCGAGGCAATCGTCAAACTGTGCGAGCACTGCACCAACCGTCTGCTGCATCGCGACGAGCTGTTGGGCTACGAGTACTGGTCGTTTGCCGAGGCCGCAACCGACGAGCAGGCCGAAGTGCTCTGCAAGATGAAGATGCGCCGTCCCTATACGCTGCCCGAGATGGTCAAGCTCACCGGCATGCCCGAAGCCGATATCGAGAAGATGCTCGACGACATGAGCTACACGGGTCTGCTCGAGTACAACTGGGAAAACCCCGAGCGCGCCAAGCAGTGGGTGCTGCCCATGCTGGTGCCGGGTTCCGCCGAGTTCCTCAACATGCGCGTGAGCCAGCTCGAGGAGCATCCGGTCTATGCCAAGTTCTTTGAGCAGGCGTCCAAGGGACCGCTGTCCAAGGCCACGCCGATGGTGCCGCCCGGCGGTGCCGGCATCGGCATGCATGTCATTCCGGTCGAGAAGGCCATCGATGCTGCGAGCACCTCGGTGCCGATCGAGCATATCGAGCATTGGCTCGACAAATACGAAGGTAAGTATGCCGCTAGCACCTGCAGCTGCCGCGCGAGCCGTCGCGTGATGGGAGAGGGCTGCGCCGACGACCCGGCCGATTGGTGCATCGCCGTGGGCGATATGGCCGACTACGTGGTCGAGACCGACCGCGGCCATTATGTGACGCGCGAGGAGGTCTACGACATCCTGCGCCAGGCCGAGGACAACGGCTTTGTGCACCAGATCACCAACATCGACGGTGAGAACAAAATCTTCGCCATCTGCAACTGCAACGTCAACGTGTGCTACGCCCTGCGCACCTCGCAGCTGTTCAACACGCCCAACCTGTCGCGCTCGGCCTATGTCGCCAAGGTCGAGAAGGACAAGTGCGTGGCCTGCGGTCGCTGCGTTGAGGTGTGTCCGGCCGGCGCCGCCAAACTGGGCCAGAAGCTCTGTAGCAAAAAGGCTGGCGGACAGGTGCCCGAGTATCCGCGCCAGGAGCTGCCCGATGCCACCAAGTGGGACCACACCAAGTGGTCGCCCAACTACCGCAACGACAACCGTATCGAGACGCATGAGTCCGGCACCGCTCCCTGCAAGACGGCCTGCCCCGCGCACGTTGCCGTTCAGGGCTATTTGAAGCTCGCGGCTCAGGGTCGCTATGACGAGGCGCTGGCGCTCATCAAGCGCGAGAACCCGCTGCCCGCTATCTGCGGCCGTGTGTGCAACCGCCGCTGTGAGGATGCCTGCACCCGCGGTCGCGTGGACGAGGCCGTGGCCATCGACGAGGTCAAGAAGTTTATCGCCCAGCGCGATCTGGATGCCGCGACTCGCTATGTCCCACCTGTGGTGACCCCGACGCGTGCCGGCGGCTTCGACCAGAAGATCGCCATCATCGGCGCCGGTCCGGCCGGTCTGTCCTGCGCCTTCTATCTGGCCGAGAAGGGCTACAAGCCCGTCGTGTTCGAGAAAAACGAGCGCCCGGGCGGCATGCTCACCTACGGCATTCCCAGCTTTAAGCTGCAGAAGGACGTTATCGAGGCCGAGGTCGAGGTCATTCGCCTGATGGGCGCCGAGTTCCGCTATGGCGTGGAGGTCGGTCGCGATGTGACGCTCGACGAGCTTCGCGCGCAGGGCTTTAAAGCCTTTTACGTGGCCATTGGCTGCCAGGGTGGCCGCCTTGCCGGTATTCCGGGCGAGGATGCCGAGGACGTGACCGTGGCCGTCGACTTTTTGCGCGAGGTCAACAGCGGCAAGATCGACGCGCTGCCCGGGCGCACCATCGTGGTGGGCGGCGGCAACGTGGCCATCGATGTCGCGCGCAACGCCTGCCGTCTGGGTTCCGAGCACGTTGAGATGTTCTGCCTGGAGAGCGAGGTCAAGATGCCTGCCAGCGAGGAGGAGCGTCGCGAGGCCATTGAGGACGGCGCGCACATTAGCTGCGGCTGGGGCCCCAAGGAGATTCACCTGGACGAGGCCGGTCGTGTGTGCGGTATCACCTTTAAGCGCTGCACGCGTGTCTTTGACGACGAGGGCCGTTTTGCGCCCGAGTATGACGAGAACGACTTGCGCCGTGTCGATGCCGACCGTGTCGTCATGTCGATTGGCCAGTCCATTGTGTGGGGCGACCTGCTGGCTGGCTCCAAGGTGGAGCTCGGCCGCAGCCAGGGTGCCCTTGCCGATCCGCAGACGTACCAGACCGCCGAGCCCGACATCTTTGTGGGCGGCGACGTCTACACCGGTCCCAGCTTTGCTATCGACGCCATCGCCGCCGGTCACGAGGCCGCCGTGTCCATCCATCGCTTTGTGCAGCCGGGCTCCACGCTCACCATCGGCCGCAACCAGCGCCGCTACACCGCGCTTGACCGCGACGATGTTGTGATTGAGAGCTATGACAACGCAAGCCGCGAGGTGGCACGTGTCGACCGCGAGCGCGAGAAGGCTGCGCCCTTTAGCGAGTACGTTGAGACCTTTACCGAGGAGCAGGTGCGCGCCGAGACCGCTCGCTGCTTGGGCTGCGGTGCCTCGATCGTCGACCCCAACAAGTGCATCGGCTGCGGCCTGTGCACCACCAAGTGCGCGTTTGACGCCATCCATCTGGATCGCGACCGCCCCGAGTGCTCCACGATGGTCAAATACGAGCAAAAGCTCCCCAGCCTCGGCAAGTACGCTTTGAAGCGTGCGATCAAAATCAAATTTGGGAAGAAATAAAAAACGCAACAAACAAGAGAACGGCGTAGAGAACGGTTGGACAGCGAGCGAGTCCCAGGCGTGGCGAGGTGCCTTGAAAGAGGAGGGCATAGGGCTTTTGCCCATGCCCGACGATTGAAAGGCAGATCGTCCGTCTGGGGCTCGCGCAGCGTCAAGTCGACCGCCGTTCGTTAGAACGGCGGAAGAAAAAGTGCATGAATTAGGAATCGTCTATCACATCATTCGCGATGTCGAGAATGTGGCGCGCGCCAATGGCGTGAGTCGCGTTTCGAGCGTGACGCTGCTCCTGGGCGAGGTCTCGGGCGTCGTTCCCGATCTGCTGCTTGATGCTTGGCGCTGGGCGGCAGATAAAAAGCCTATCACGCAGGGCGCGGAGCTTATTGTGGAGCCTGTCGAGGCCGTGACGCATTGCGAGGCGTGCGGCTGCGACTACGCGACGGTCGAGCACGGCAAGACCTGCCCCCATTGCGGTAGCGGCGAGACCTATCTGCTGCAGGGCCAGGAGGTCATGATCAAGCAGATCGAGACCCCCGACGAGGACCCGACAGACGCTGCCCCCGACGGCCTATCCGATGCCCCCGATGCCGTCGACGCCGCCAACCCCCTCCACATCGCCTAACTTAGTCGTTGGGGACGTTCTTAAACGACTAGTCATTAAAGAACGTCCCTAACGACTACTTTGCTAGAGCATATTTCTTACCATTAGTCAAGCACCATCTGTTTAAACGAAATAGCCTCAACGCGAGCACATTTGTGTCTGTTTAAAACCGGCAATAATGAACAGCGTGCTCAATTCGGTCATGTAAATAGATCAGCTATCAATCCTCAGCAGCAAATCAGCCAAAATACTGGAATGTAATCAGCTTGTAACAAAACAAGACGTTTAAACAAATAATGCTACCTTTTGCAGTTTTTCAAACAATTCTGCTGTATTTGCAGCTATACTCCATAACTGTCGTGTAGGAATTACGTAGACAAAAAGGAGGTTATGTGATGGTAAGTATTGTTCTTGCTAGCCATGGTGACTTGGCGGCTGGAATCAAGCAGACGGGCTCGATGGTCTTTGGCGATCAGCCGTCTGTTGCCGTGGTCTCGCTCGAGCCGAGCATGGGCCCCGACGACTTCCGTGCCAAGGTCGAGGAGGCAATCGCTTCCTTCGAGGACCAGGAGCAGGTGCTCTTCCTCGTTGATCTGTGGGGCGGCACGCCGTTCAACCAGATCAGCGGGCTCATCGAGGGCCACGATTCCTGGGCTATCGTCACCGGTGTCAACCTGCCTATGCTCATCGAGGCATATTCGCAGCGCTTTGACGCAAAGAACACTGCACATGCGATCGCAAAACATCTCGTGACTGAGGCTAAGGCCGGCGTGCGCGTCAAGCCCGAGTCTCTGGAGCCCGAGGAGAAGAAGCCGGCTGCGGCCGCCGCTGCTCCTGCGGGTGCCATTCCTCCGGGAACGGTGATCGGCGACGGGCACATCAAGATCGCCCACGTCCGTATCGACACGCGCCTGCTGCATGGTCAGGTGGCCACCACGTGGACCAAGCAGATCAACCCCAACCGCATCATCGTGGTCTCCGACGGCGTTGCTCACGACGAGCTCCGCAAGACCATGATCGAGCAGGCTGCCCCTCCGGGAGTCCACGCCAACGTCGTGCCTATCAAGAAGATGGCCGAGGTCGTCAAGGACACGCGCTTTGGCGACACCAAGGCGATGCTGCTGTTCGAGAACCCGCAGGATCTGCTCAGGGCCATCGAGGCCGGCGTCGACATCAAGGAAGCCAACATCGGTTCCATGGCCCACTCCAAGGGCAAGGTCGTCGTCACTAACGCTGTCGCTATGGGCGATGACGATGTCAAGACCATCGAGGCTCTCAAGGCCAAGGGCGTCAAGTTCGAGGTCCGCAAGGTTCCTTCGGATTCCTCCGAGGATCTCGACGCCATGTTGAAGAAAGCTAAGGCCGAACTGGCCGCTCAAGCATAGTAAAGGAGGGTCCGATACATGTCTGCAATCACTATTCTGCTTGTTGCGATTGTCGCGTTGCTTGCCGGTATGGAAGGCATTCTGGATGAGTTCCAGTTCCATCAGCCGCTCGTGGCATGCACGCTTATCGGTCTCGTAACCGGTCACCTTCAGGAGGGCATCCTCCTGGGCGGTTCGCTCCAGATGATGGCCCTTGGCTGGGCTAACGTCGGCGCCGCCGTCGCGCCTGACGCCGCTCTGGCCTCGGTCGCTTCTTCGATCATCATGGTGCTCGCCCTCAACGGTGGCGCCACCGATTCGGCCAAGGCCGTTACCGCCGCCATCGCCGTCGCCGTCCCGCTGTCGGTCGCTGGTCTGTTCCTGACCATGATCTGCCGTACCCTGGCTACCGCTATGGTTCACGCCATGGACGCCTGCGCCGAGAAGGGCGACTTCGCCGGCATCGAGCGTTGGCAGTACGCCGGCATCCTCATGCAGGGTGTTCGTATCGCCATCCCGGCAGTACTTCTGTGCATCATCCCGGCCGAGGCCGTTACCAACGCGCTTAACGCTATGCCCGATTGGCTGTCCGGCGGCATGGCTGTCGGCGGCGGCATGGTCGCTTCCGTCGGTTACGCCATGGTCATCAACATGATGGCCACCAAGGAGACCTGGCCGTTCTTCATCCTCGGCTTTGTCCTTGCTGCCATCCCTCAGCTCACGCTGATCGCCCTTGGCCTCATCGGCATCGCCCTTGCCCTCATCTACCTTGGCCTTAAGGATCTGGCCAAGCAGGGTGGCGGCATGGGCGGTGGCTCCGGTGACCCGCTCGGCGACATTCTGAACGATTACGAGTAGGAGGGGAGTGATACATATGGCAGAGAACAAGATTCAGCTCACCAAGGCTGACCGTAAGAAGGTTTGCTTCCGTCATCAGTTCCTTCAGGGCTCGTGGAACTACGAGCGTATGCAGAACGGCGGCTGGTGCTTCGCAATGATCCCTGCGATCAAGAAGCTCTACACCAGCAAGGATGACCAGATTGCCGCTCTTAAGCGCCACCTGGAGTTCTATAACACCCACCCCTATGTTTCCGCCCCCGTCATTGGCGTTACCCTCGCCCTCGAGGAGGAGCGCGCCAACGGTGCTCCGATTGACGACGTCGCCATTCAGGGCGTCAAGGTCGGTATGATGGGCCCGCTCGCCGGCGTCGGCGACCCCGCCTTCTGGTTCACCCTTCGCCCGATTCTGGGTGCACTGGGCGCTTCCCTGGCCCTGTCCGGCAGCATCGCCGGTCCGCTGCTGTTCTTCTTCGCGTGGAACATCATCCGTTACGCCTTCCTGTGGTACACGCAGGAGTTTGGCTACAAGGTCGGCTCCTCCATCGCCAAGGACCTCTCCGGCGGTCTGATGGGCAAGGTCACCGAGGGTGCTTCCATCCTGGGTATGTTCATCATCGGCGCCCTGGTCGAGCGCTGGGTGTCCATCTCCTTCACCCCGGTCGTCTCCAAGGTCACGCAGTCCGCTGGCGCCTATATCGACTGGGCCAACCTGCCCGCCGGTTCTGAGGGCATCAAGCAGGCATTGACGATGTACAGCTCTGTCGGTGCCAACGCACTCGACCCGGTGAAGGTCACCACGCTTCAGGCCAACCTCGATCAGCTCATCCCCGGCCTTGCCGCCGTGTGCCTGACCCTTCTGGTCTGCAAGCTCCTCAAGAAGAAGGTCAGCCCGATCGTCATCATCCTGGCTCTCTTCGCCGTCGGCATCATCGGTCGCGTCTGCGGCTTCATGTAAGCACGCTTCGGCTTAAGACCGAGAGTTGCTAGGCAAGGGCTTTTGAGCCATTGAAACGGACCGCACCCGGTGGGTACACTGGATGCGGTCCGATTGTTTTATTTGGAGGGCGAGGCGCGTATGGCGCAATCTCAGAACAGCACGGTCGATCTGGCAACGCCGGCAACCTGCCTGATGGGGCTTACCAGTCACGGTAACGTGATGGTGGGCAATAAGGCGTTTGAGTACTATAACGAGCGTAATCCCGAGGATTATATCCAAATCCCGTGGGACGAGGTCGACTATATTGCCGCCGAGGTTTTGCGCGGCACCAAGAAGATTACGCGTTTTGCTATCTTCACCAAGGACAACGGCCACTTTACGTTTTCGACGCGCGACGATAAAGAGACGCTTCGCGCGGTCCGTAAGTACGTCGACGAGGATAAGCTCGTGCGTTCGCCCGACTTTATCGATGTGACGGCCAAGGGCGCCAAGAGCATCCCCTCCGTTATCAAAAACCTTTTCCACAAAGGCAAGTAGTCATTAAAGAGCGCCCCCTCAAAGTGGGGCGCAGTCTCCCATGTGGCTCGATCGGGAAAGTGCATCCCAGTTCGAGCGTCGATTCCGGGATGTAGTTTCCGGAACGGGGTCGTTTGGGAAACCGTGTCCCGTTTCGAGCCGAAATTCTGGGTCACAGTTTCCCAGCGAAGTCTCATGGGGAAAGTCTGACCCAGAATTTGCCTGGATAGTGGGACGCACTTTCCGGAGGGCTGTTCCACCGCAACTTCGAAGAGTGGCTATACGTTGCATTACAGCGGCGTAAATCTGCTACACTAGTACAGCATGCCTCCGTAGCTCAGGGGATAGAGCACCGCTCTCCTAAAGCGGGTGTCGACGGTTCGAATCCGCCCGGGGGCACCAGAGATTTGTCGAGCCCGGTACACCGCCACGGTACCGGGCTCTTCTGGTTCATGTCATGTCAAAAACGAAGCGCCCGCTTGCTGGGGGAGCAAGCGGGCGCCTGTGAGCGAATATGTTTGCGGCGGGAGCCGTAATGGGCGGTGGGGCGGCGACTAGTTGGTCGTACCAGAATCGTCGCCCGTGCTCGTGCCCGAGCCAGAGCCCGAACCCGAGCCAGAAATCGAAACCGTCAGCGTAATCGTGTTGTCGGTGGACTGCTTGCCGGTGGGGGAGACGCCCGTAACGGTGGCGTTTTCGTTGCCGCTCACGGGGTTGCCGTTCTGGTCGCAGAACGCGATGTTGTAGAACCCGGCGTTGTTGAGCGCGGTGACGGCGGCGGAGATGCTCTTGCCGTACAGGTTGCCCGGAACGCTGGCCTTGCCAGACTTCTTGGCGATGACGACGGTGATCGTGGCGCCGGGCTTCTGCTTGCCGCTGGGGTTCCAGCTAATGACGGTGCCCTCGGTGACGGAATCGTTCTCCTGGTAGCTCACGTTGACGCCAAAACCGGCCATGTCGAGAGCGTTGCGTGCCTGGGCCTCGGTCATGTCGGTCAGATCGGGGACGGAGGTGGTGTCAGGACCGCTGGAGACCTTATACGAGATGGTCGTGCCCTTCTCGACTTCCTTGCCGGCATCAGTGCCCTGCTCAAAGACCTGGCCTTCGTCGGCCTCGTTGGCCTCCTCGGTTGCGTTGCCCTTCAGGCCCACGCTTGCCAGCGCGGCCTCGGCCTGGTCCTTGGTTAGGCCGACGAGCTGCGGAACCTCAACTTTCTCGGAGGGCTTGGGGCCCTTGGAGATCACCAGGTTAACCTTGGAGCCCTTGGGCTTCTTAGTGTTGCCGTTGGGGGTCTGCTCGGCAACCTTGCCCTCGTCGACATCGTCGTTATAGCTCTGGTCGACAGTTCCGACCTCAAGGCCGGCCTCCTTGATCAGCTCGATAGCGGTCTGCTGGTCCTTGTTAAGCACATCGGGCACCGTAACCTGCTCGCCCCCAAAGAGCCCGGTGGCGAAGGCCACCACAACGCCAACCACGGCGATTGCGGCGACTACGGCGGCGATAATCTTGTTCTTGTTGGACTTGGGCTGATCGACCTCGTAGGAACCGGTGGAACCCGAGACGGCGCTGCGGGGGTTGGTCTGTCCGCTTACGCCCGATACGGGGCGAACCATAGCGCGCGTGGAGTCAGACAGCTCACGGGTCTTGGTGGCGCCCAGGTCGCCCGCGGCACCGATGATGCGCGTGGGCTCGGAGACGTTGACGGCGCGGCCGGACAGGTAGTTGTTGAGCACCTGGCGCAGCTCGTCTGCCGTCTGGAAGCGGTTCGACGGGTCCTTTTCCATGCACTTGAGGATGATGCGCTCCAGATCGGCGTCGACGCCGGAGTTGATCTGGCTCGGCGGAACCGGCAGTTCGTTTACCTGCTTGAGCGCAACCGAGATGGCGTCGTCACCGTCAAAGGGGACGCGACCGGTGGCGCACTCGTACATCACGACGCCCAGGGAGTAGATATCCGAAGTGGGACCGAGGTCCTGGCCGCGCGTTTGCTCGGGGCTTACGTAGTGGGCGGTGCCCAGTACATTGTTGTCCTGCGTGAGGTGGCTGTTCTTTGCGCGCGCGATGCCAAAGTCCATGACCTTGATGTTGCCGTCGGGCAGCACCATGATGTTTTGCGGCTTAATGTCGCGGTGGATGATCTCGTGCTTGTGGGCGACCGAAAGCGCGGAGCTGATCTGCGAGCCGATCTGCGCGACCTTCTTTGGATCGAGGGCGCCGTGGCTCTTGATGCCGCTCTTAAGGTCGGTACCGCGCAGGTACTCCATGACGATGTAGTAGGTATCGCCATCCTTGCCCCAATCGTAGACGCCCACGATATAGGGGGAGGAGAGACCTGCTGCTGCCTGGGCCTCCTGCTTAAAGCGGGCGGCGAAGGTGGCGTCGCCGGCATACTGCGGCAGCATGATCTTGACGGCAACCGTGCGGTCGAGGACCTGATCTTGCGCACGGAAGACGGTCGCCATGCCGCCCGTTCCCACCTTATCCTTGAGGAGGTATCTTCCCCCGAGGACCCTCTGTTCCATTCCTGCTCCTAACTAACTTATTCGCTCAACGATGTGTGTAGTACCAAATCTATGGTCGCTGGGACCGCGTGGCGCCTTGCCGCTAGCTCATCGGCCGTGGCGCGCCCCAAGTATCCGCTTCGATCACAGGCATCACGCTCCTTGGGCGGCAAGTGCCGCGGTCAGGACGATGCCGGCAATCTTGGCCGCCTTGACGTCGTGTTTGTCGTAATCCTCCAAGGCCACCGAGATGGCGACCGTGGGTGAATCGTAAGGTGCAAAGCCAACGAACGTCGAGTTGACGTTGGTGCCGCCGGTCTCGGGCGAGCCGGTCTTGCCGGCGACCTTGACGCCGGGGACCTGGGCATCGGTGCCGGTACCGGACTGGACGACGGCGAGCATGGCCTGCTTGACCTGGTCGGCCGTGGCGGAGCTGACGGCCTGACCCAGCGAGCGGGACTGCGTGGTCTTGACCACAGTTCCGTCCGGGGCGAGTACCTGGGCTACAAAGTACGGGTCCATGACCACGCCACTGTTAGCGATGGCGGCGGCAATCACGGCGCTTTGCATGACGGTGGTCTGCGGGCCGGGCGTGTGGTCCATGCCGACAGGCTGGCCGGCGCCGGCCCAAGCGGTCTCCCACTCGGTCATGAGCGACGGGTCTGCCATGATGGAGGCCGCGGAGGTCAGGTCCTGGCCGAGCTTTTGGCCGTAGCCAAAGGCGTTGGCAAACTGCACGAGCGTGTTTGCGCCAACTTCGTTTGCCACCTGGCCAAAGACGACGTTGGAGGACACGGCAAAGGCCTGCTGCAGGCTGATGGTGCCGTAGCTCTCGTTGGCATAGTTGGTGACCGGTGCGTTGCCGATGTCCATGGAGCCGGGCGCCTGGTAGGTGCTGGTAAGGCTGGCGGTGCCGGTCTCGAGTGCCGCGGAAAGCGTAACGACCTTAAACGTGGAGCCCGGCGTGTACAGCGCGTCCATGGCGCGATTGTACATAGAGCCGTCCTCGCCGCCGCCAGCCTGCAGTAGGGCGTCGATGTTGGTGTTGTCGTAGGTGGGCGAGCTGGCACATGCGAGCACCGCGCCGGTACGCGGGTCGATGACCACTACAGCGCCCTTAAAGCCCTTGAGTGCCTGCTCGGCCGCCGTCTGGATGCGCGAGTCGATGGTGAGCTTGGCGGTGTTGCCCGGCTGGGTCTGGCCCGCGAGCGACGCGATGGCGTTGTTCCAGCTGGAGTAGTCCTTAGAACCGGTGAGCGTGTCGTTCATGACGCTCTCGATGGCGGTGGTGCCATACTGCTGGCTCACGTAGCCAACCACGTGCGCTGCCAGGTTACCGTTGGGGTAGGAGCGTACGTAGGTGCCGTCCTCCTGCTGCAGCGACTCGGCCAGCGTCACGCCGTCGGACGTGATGATGGAACCGCGCTGGATGTACTTGGAGCGGGCGATGGTGTGGTTGTTGGTCGGCATGTCCTGATAGTCCTTGGCCTTGATGACCTGGACATAGGTGAGGTTGCCGATAAGGATGGCGAATAGCGCCGTAAAGGCGAGCACCGCACGGGTTAGACGGTTGGCGAGCGCAACGCGGCCGAGCACACCGGATTCAGGCGTGTCGAGCAGGCGACGGCGCATGCGCGAGCCGACGGAATGGCTGCCGCTGCCGTAGGAAGACGAGGTGGCAAAGCGCGTGCCCGTCGGGGCGGCGGCAGATGCGACCTGATCATCGGTGATGGCGGCCATAGTGCCGGTGCCGGTAAGCTCGGCCTCGCGTCCGGTCGCTTCGTCACCGGCGCGCAGCAGGAGCGCGACGATGATAAAGCTCGCCAGCAGCGAGGAGCCGCCCTGGCTCATAAAGGGCAGGGTGACGCCGGTCAGCGGGATCAGGCGGGTTACGCCGCCAACGATCAAGAAGGCCTGGAAGCTGATGGCGGCCGTAAGGCCCGTGGCACTAAAGGCTGCGAGGTCGGATTTAGCGCGGGCGGCCGTGGTGAGGCCACGCACGGCAAAGAGCATAAACAGGATGAGCACGGCGCCGCCGCCCAAAAGGCCCATCTCCTCGCCGATAGCCGAGAAGATAAAGTCGGACTCGACGACGGGGATGTTGTTGGCCATGCCGTTGCCGATGCCAACACCGACCAGGCCGCCATCGGCAAGCGAGAAGAGCGACTGGACGATCTGGTAGCCCTGGCCCTGGGCGTCCTTAAACGGATCGACCCAAACCTGGAAACGCACCTGAACGTGAGACAGGAACTTGTAGGCGCCCACAGCTCCAACGGCTAAGAGCGCAAGGCCGATAACGACATACGAAAAGCGCCCCGTGGCAACGTAGAGCATCAGCAAGAAGATGGTGTAGAACAGCACGGCCGAACCCAGGTCGCGTTCGAAGACGACGACGAGCAGGCACACACCCCACACGGCAAACAGCGGCAGCAGCAGTCGCAGGCGAGGGATCTTAAAGCCCAGGATCTTGCGGTTGGAGATGGAGAGCAGCTCGCGGTTCTCGGCCAGGTACCCTGCCAGGAACAGCACGATAAAGACTTTGGCGAACTCGCCGGGCTGGATGGTAAAGCCTGCGATGCGAATCCACAGCTTGGAGCCCGAGATCGTGGTGCCGATAAAGATAGGCAGCATCAGCAGGATGATGCCGATGATGCCAAAGGTGTACTTGTAGCGCATGACCACGTCGAGGTTCTTAACCAACGCGAGCGTTCCCACCATCAGGGCCACCGAGACAAACAGGATGATGAGCTGTGAGATGGCGAGAGCGGGGGCGAGGCGTGTCACGAACGTGATGCCGATGCCCGAAAGTATAAATACGATGGGTAGGATGGCGGGGTCGGCGCCGGGCGCCAAGATGCGCACGGCGATATGTGCCGCGGCGAAGGCGGCAAAGAGGCCGATCGGCACGGCGAGCGTCTCAAAGGAGATGGCGGCGCCCGCGGTGAGCACGTACATCGCATACAGCAGGATGACGGGGAACGCCGAGGCGATGAGCAAGAGCAGTTCGGTGTTGCGGCGACTCATAAGCGGCACTCCCTTTCTAATTCTTATCGGAGGCTTCGGCCTCGGCGGACTGTTCGGCGGTTTTCTCGGAATCTGATTCGGAGGTCGATCTCTGGTCGGTGTTGTCGCGAATCGTTTGCGCGTCGATCACCTGGCGGGTCTGCTCCTCGTCGATCTGGTGGCGGTACTTGGATATCGTGTCCTGCGCATCGTCGACACTTGTTTGCGGAATACCCGCCTTGAGGCGGTTTTGCGTGTCTTCGGGCAGGTCGGACAGCTTGATACTGGTTTCGCTTTCGAGCCAGTGAAGCTTGAGTCCGAGCGGCTTGCCGGGAAGGCCGCGCCAGACGGCGACATTGCCCTGGTAGGTACCCAGGTAGTACGAGCCGGTGACACCCGTGTAGGCCCAGATGGCAGCCGCCAGCACCAAGACGAGACCTAAGACGACGCCGATGGTGACGTTGCGGCGACGCACGCGTTGCGCCTCGCGCATAACGCCATCGTCAACCAGGTCAACGACTACTACGGTCACGTTGTCGTGGCCGCCGGCGGCAAGCGCCGCGTCCACTAGGTTGTCAACGCAGATTTGCGCGGTTGAGGACTGCGTGGCGATGTTCTCGATATCGCTATCGGGAATCATGCTCGAAAGGCCGTCAGAGCACAGTATCAGGCGGTCGCCTTCCTCGATATGCAGAGTGAAGTGGTCGGCATACATGGCGGGGTCTGAGCCCAGCGCACGGGTGATGACCGAACGGTTGGGGTGGACGCGAGCCTCGTCTGCCGTGATCTCGCCGGCGTCCACGAGCTCCTCCACGTAGGAGTGGTCGCGGGTCACGCGGATGAGCGTGCCCTCGTGGAGCAGGTAGGCGCGAGAGTCGCCCACGTGGGCGATGGCGAGCGTGTCGTTTTCGATATAGGCGCAAGTGGCTGTGCAGCCCATGCCGGGCTTGCCTAGGCCGTTCAGGGCCGCCTCGATTACGGCGGCGTTAGCTGCCTCGACGGCTGCCGCCAGGCGTGCTGCGTCGGCGGACTGCGGGGCCGTCTTGGCAATAGTCTCGACGGCGATGGAAGAGGCTACCTCGCCGGCGGCGTGACCGCCCATGCCGTCGCATACGCAAAAGAGCGGCGACTGCACCAGGTAGGAATCCTCATTGTGCGGGCGCACACAGCCAACGTCGGAGCGGGCACCCCACATGAGTTGCGTGGTGGTGCCGGCATCATAGGTCGAGTCGGTCTCGATGCGCTCCTCGGTCAGGGGCTCAAAGCTCATGGTCGAGCCGGGGTCTTTGAGCTTGGCTTCAACGGCGGCTACGTCGATCTCGGCTGTGTCACCGGGAGAGACGGTGTCGGTCTCGGCGTTTGATTCGGAATCGCCGGTGTCCGGGGAGTCGGGCTCCTCGGACACGCGGGCGGTCGACTCGTCGTCTTGCGGGCTGACGTCTATAGGCTCGGGCGCCGGCGTAGACACGGGCGCAACCTCGGATGCCGGGGCTATGGGAAACGCCGGCGCGGCGGGCTCGGGTGCCGCAAACACCGCAGCGCTCTCGTTGATTGCCGCGGCGACAGGCTCTGCAAAGTGAGCTGGCGCCGGGGTTGCTTCGGGCGCTGTGGGCTGTTCCGCGGCATGTGCGCCGATGGGCGCCGCTACGGTATCCTCTTCGTCCTCGTTATCGGCGAGATCCGAAATATCATGCGTTACATGCGAAAGAGGCAGGGAGAACACGGTGTCCTCGGGTTCCACGGGTGCGGAGCCCGCCGGAGCGGCGTGGGCCGGCGCAGCTGTGGCGGCAGCCGGTGCCTCGGTCATAGTCGCGGACTTGTTCTCCTCGTCGATCATCGACGGTTCACCTTCATGACCACGTCGCCAATCTGGACTTCGTCGCCCTCGCGCAGCGTTGCGGGCTCCACAAGCTGGCGGCCGTTGACGAGCGTGCCGTTAAGCGAGTTGAGGTCTTCGATGATGAGCGCCGGGCCCTGCAGCGAAAAGCGCGCATGCGAGGCCGAGACGAACGGTTCGTTGATGCAGATGTCCGAAGATGGCGAGCGACCGACGATGACGGGGCCGAGCATGTCTACGTGGATGCCGCGGATACCGCGCGGACCCTTGTCCACATCGATCGTCCAGATAGCCGAGTCGCGGCGCTGTCCGCGCACAAGTCCCACGCCGGTCTTCATGACGGCGAACAGGAAGATATAGAGCAGGGCGACCAGGACGATGCGGCCTGCAAAAAGGACGATATCGATGTTCATAAGAGACTATCCCCTAAATTCAAAGGTGCTCAGGCCAAACGTCAGCAGATCGCCGTTGCGCAGCGGGCAGCGCGTAATGCGGCGGTTGTTGACGAGCGTGCCGTTGGTGGAATTGAGGTCCTCGATCGACCAATCCGAGCCCGTAAAGGTGAGCTGGGCGTGGCGGCGCGACACGTTGGGGTCGCGCAGGGCAATATCGGAAACCGAGCGCTCGCGACCGATAGTCACCTGTGCGGAGGTGATGCTATGGCTCTCGCCGCTCACGACGTCGACGAGCTGGGCGAGCGGGCGCTGCGGGGCGCGAGTGCTCGCCATGTTGGAGGCGATGCCGGCTGCGGCGCCTAGGCCCACGGCGGCACCGGTCGCGGCGGCTCCGCCCATGCCGGCAAGCGCGTCGCGCGAGACGGTCTGCGGCACCGGGATGGGTGCTGCGGCGGGGTCGGGGACGCTAGGCGCGAAGGGGTCTGCCACGGCAAGCGGGTCGGGAGCGGCGGCGCGAGGCGTCGGCTGCTGCTGGGGCATGGCGGCGGGGCGCTGCTGCTGCGGGGCAGCAAACTGCTGCTGGCCGGCGCGCGGGGCGCTGGCGGCACGGCTTGCCGCGGAGTTGTTTTGGCCCAGACCGTTTTGATAGGCGCGCTCTTCTTCGTACAGGCGGCCGAGCGTGGGGGCATCGACGTTCTCGGCAAAGACCGAGAACTTGCCGGCGCGCAGCTGCGGATCGATCATAAAGCGCACGAGGGGCTCGCCGACAAAGACATAGCGGCGCTTTTCGGCCTGCGCCTTCACAAACTCGCGGACCTCGCGCGAAAGCTCGGGGTAGAACGGGGCGAGCATGGGATCGTCGTCGGCGGCGATCAGGATGGTATAGAGTGCCGGCGCCGTGTTGACGCCGTTGATCACCAGAGTCTGATCCTCCATGTCGCGAGCGGCCTGCTTGGCAAGCTTCTTAAAGGAGAACGGGGCACGGGTGGCACCGAAGATGCCGGCCACGTGGTCCTCGAAGATGTTCAGGAAGTTCACGAAAGATCACTCTCCGTATAGGTTCTTTGGTATCCGAGCAAATATAGGCATATCCCAACGATTATAGAGGATAGGGTTCCCGCAACCGCCGCCTTGGCGACGACCGCGGCTGCAAGGCTGGCAATTTCCATATGGTGTGCAAGACAGGACGCCGCTGCGCAGCCGATGCCGGCGACAGCGATGGCGGCGATTACGGCAAGGTTTGAGCCCTGATCGGCACGCTTGGCATGGGCGTTGAGCAGCGCAGATGACGCCGCGGCAGTTGCCGCTACCAGCACAAAGGCAGCCCAAAGGAGTGGGTCTCCCAGCGCTGCGGCAACGTTACCGAGCCCCAGCACGCCTCCGGCTGAAAGCGCGACCGTGGCCAGACGGGCAAAAAGTGCGCCCATGCCCGTTGCCGCGGCGGCGCTTGCCGGGCCGAGCCAAAATGACGCGACGCCGGCGGTGACCCCAGCTGCCAGGAAGGTATTGCCGGTCAGACAGCCAAGCGCGAGTGCACAGGTGAGTGCGGCGCTCGCGGCAGCCTCGGTGCGACCCCAGGCGATCCACCAACCGGACATGGCGGCGGCAAAGATCACCGCGACGGGCAACATCGACAGGACGCCCTGTGCCTGCATGGTGGCGTTTGCCATGAGCACCAAAAAGCCCACAGCCGAGATGGCCGAGCCAATCTGGGGGGCCAGGCCGGCCGCCGCTCCGATCGCGATAGCCGCAATGACCAGGCCGGGAAGCGCCGCGACGCCGGCCGTCTGCATCAGCAAAAAGCTAAAGGCGCCGCACGTTAGCGCCGAGATAGCGTGCATGGCGTAGTCGCGCGCATGGCTCCAGCGCGTGCCTGCCCAGCCGAGTGCGGGGTCGACTTCGATGGTGTCGTCCTCGTAGTGCGACGGCTCGATATCGTCGAGCTCCTGCTCGTCATCCGAAAGTTCGCCAACCATTTGCTCCAGGCTGCGACGGCCTTCGCGCACGCTGCCCAGACCGGCAAGGAGCTGGTCGCAAAATGCCTCGATGCTGTTGGGGCGGTCCTGCGGCATGGGGGAGAGCGCGCTCATGAGCGCGGCCTCGGCTCCCGGGGGAAAGTGTGGTATCAGCTCGCTGGGATAGGTGGCGCCGCCGATGATGCGGCCGAGCGAGTCGGCGGGCGTGGCCGCCATAAAAGGAGCGCTGCCGCACAGGCCCTCGTAGATCACACAGGCGAGGGCAAAGACATCGGCGCGCTCGTCGACCGTGCCGGTCTCGATATCGAGCTGCTCGGGCGGCATGTAGCCGATGGTGCCGCCGCGTGAGCCGCCAAAGCCACCGGCGGACGACAGCCGCGCCATGCCAAAGTCGGTGAGCTTTACATTGCCCGAGTGGTCGATGAGCACGTTGGCGGGCTTAATGTCCAGGTGGAGTACGCCATTACTGTGGGCGAAGGTGAGCGCCTGGCCCAGGGCATCGGCAATGGCCGCGGCCTCGTCAAAGGTAAGTGAGTGGCCGTCCGCGCGGTGCAAAAACTCGGCCAGCGACATGCCATCGACATATTCCATAACCAGGTAGGCATAGGCTGTGTCGTGCGTAAAGTCGATGACCTGCACGATGTTGGGATGTTGAAGCATGGCGGCAGTGTGCGCCTCGCGCAGGACATCCATGATGTCGCTAGCGGGCATGCCGGCACCGTTGATAAGGGGGATGCGTTTAATGGCGACGCGGCGGCGCAGGTGCGTGTCGCGGCAGATCTCGATGGAGCCAAAACCGCCGGTCGCAAGTGTCTCGAGCGGCTGGTACCGCTTGAGCAGCTCGCGAGAGCTGGTGCCCTCCAAAGGAACGTCCGGCGAGAACCGGGCGGTATGTTGCGAGAAAAGCGGCATGGCCAACCCTCGTGCGTTTAAAGTTCGTTTGCGAGCGGCGGGCGCGGGGCCGAGCCGTTCGCGGTGGCATAGATGCTGCTAGTGTAGCACGCTCGGGCAGATGGCGAGGATAGCGGGATGCGAGGTGGCCCGATCGATTCGGCCCGTTTCGGCTCGTTTGGAAAGCGCATCTCAGTTTTCAGCCAAATTATGGGATGCGCTTTCCAAATGGGGTGGGCTGCGGAAACTGCATCCCAGAATATTGCCCTGGAACGGGATGCGCTTTCCGAACCGGCGTCCAAAAGGAAACCGCATCCCGCTTTGATGTGGGGACTGCGAACAAAAGCCGGACCGTGATCTGGCGCGGATTGGAGTTCGCCTGAATCATTGATGCTGGCTGGTGTGAGAACAGAGATAAACGAGCGGCTCGAGCGATATAATGACACGCTATGGAGGCCGTATGCTCTTTTCCCGCCGTTCTGCTACATTTGCCTGCGCCATTGCGCTTGTCGTAATGGCGGTCACCCCTTATCACCGGTTTTCATCTTCAATCGGCCTAGCGTCAGGTGCAATGACCTGGCTCGTTATCCTGGGCGCATGCCTCGCGGCGTTTGTTCATGGTGCTGCGCTATGCAAGGGGGGAATGAGAAGGCCGAGGCATCTCGGTGCCATCGGTGTTTTCCTTGGTGTTATTGCAACGGTTCCCGAATGGGCCGACCTGGCTTTCTATGCTCGCGGAGACTCTATTCCAATCGTGTTTGCACCGATTTGGTTGTTACATGGCGTTTCGTGTGTCTCGTGCTTTGTTGGGTCGCTGCTTCTCTCATATGTTATTTGGGGCACGGCGGACTCTCCTTTGACGCAGAGGTCGACACGGACTGACGAAAGGGAAACTCGTCACCCGCAGGACGCGATTTTTACAGAAACAATAGCCGTCATGTCTTGCCTGCTGTTTTGCTGTCGAGTTTCATGGAGAGTCGTTCCCGAGCCATGGGGGATGCCCCCTGTAACGGCCGCGTCAATTGGCCTTGCGCTTTTAATTCCGTTGGTCTATCTCGCATTGACTGTGGCCCCGCCGTTTTGCCGCCCTCGTGCCTTTGGCCATGGGCGGCGCGACGTGTTTGCCTGTTCTGTGCTCGTAGCAGTTCCTATTGGTCTTATTCCGGCTGTTGAGGCGGCATACTTCGCAAGCGATGCCGTGGTCATTGCATTGCTGGCGATGGGGTCCGTTATCGCTGCTGCCTTCGTATGCATGTTGCTAAGGGGGAAACGGGACAACAATTCGGATATCGCCTGTGCGTCCGACACATTCGATGCGGGGGTGTTTTCCCCTGCCCTGTCGCCTAGAGAAGAGCAGTTTGTTCGACTGCTGCTCAAAGGGAAAACGCCGGCGGAAATTGCCAAGGAGACGGATACGAAGCCATCGACGGTGAGAACAACGCTTCACCGAGCATACGGGAAGGCGTCGGTTGCGGGCTCACGCGAGCTCGTGGCGCTGTTTGCGGGTGAGGGCGATACTGTAGGGCATGAGCTACCGCAGCGGCATGCTGACGATATAGTGGCATCAGCTCGAACGCGCCGGCTGTTTCGATACCTGCTCACATTATTCTTTATCCTCCTTGCGGCGGGGCCCTTGGTAATGGCGGATAGCGATTGGGGGTCCGGTGTTTCGCGGGCTGTCGCCTTTTCCCTCTTAAGCTACGCATTGGGTCTCGGACTGCTTCTGTCGCTACGCTACGCGGGTGGAAAAGCGAATCGTGGCGCTGCGCTGGATAGAGCGGGTGAAGCGATTTGGCTCGGAAGCCCGTACGTATGGGCGGTGCTATCTGCTGTGGAATGGTCTTTTATCTATATCGCGGCATTGATGTGCATACGCGTTCCGTTGATGGCTGTGCCGGTCCTGTTTTGCGGCGTGGCGTCTACGGCTTCGCTCGCTGTTGGGCTGCGTCCGTTTAAGGTGCATGCCCATGCTCGGGCTATCGTGCCGTTGGTGTCAATGGGCATGGTTGCCTTAATCTATGCGGTCGCTAGGGGGCGAATCCATGGACTTGCGGTGCTGACGGGGGTGCTGCTCACATATATAGTGATGCGAAGCTGTCCGCAGCGCAAAATGCTTGGGATATGGATGCTTTGCTTCGGGGCGACGGCTCCTGTTTGGGCTGTCTTGCTCAATATGGTGCAGGATCTGACGGTTTTCGAGCCGTTGTTCCTCGCGTCGTTGTTGGGGCAAAGTTCGGCTGTCAATGTCGTCGTGGCAACGGTGATTGTTTGCTGGTCTGTGCCCATGTTCGTTACGCACATCGCGCTCGCCCGCTCGGTTGAGGACGAGAAGGCCGTCTTGGAGTACCGGGCGAACGGGTCCACCGAAACGGCCCGCGTGCGCCAGCTGGCCCTGCTTACGTCGCGCTCCCTTTCTGATGTTCAGTCGCAAATTTTGCTGATGACGGCAGAGGGGGCAACGACAAAGGCCATTGCGGAGGATGTCGGTTACGCTGCATCTACGGTGCAAGCGCTGCGGTCTGCATCTTACCGCCAGTTGAAGATCAAGAATAAGGCGGAGCTAATTTTATTGTTATCGCAGGTAAATAACGTGTAAACGCCTGAGCAATCAACTCAATAGCGGGTGTTTACAGACATCTTTCTCTATTCATGCGAAGGTTGCCGTGCGTCGACGCATTGTTAACCGCTTTTGATTGGAGAAGGCCATGATTAAGCCAAGGAGCGCTATTGCTCGAATCGGAGTCGGCTTGGTGATTGCAGCTGGTCTGTCCCTAGGGGTTCCCGCTGCATCGTTTGCACAAGAGGAGTTTGACACCTCTCAGGTTTCCAGCATTACTCAAAACGCCGATACGGGAATTACGACCTGTACGAACAATGCCGATAAGGCATTTAGTTTTCAATGTGCCGGGACGAGTGCAACTGGCTACCGTCAAAAGGATGATTCCTCATCGCTCTATCTGGATATCCAGGGCCATACGGGAAATCCGCTTCGGTTATATACAGACGGTGCGTATAACACAAGCGGTAGCGGCAGCATGAATTGTACTCAGGGAACGTATCGTTCGAATCACAAGGGACAGTGGGAAATGTATAACCTCGTCCGTGAGAACGGGCGATCTGCGGCGCGACTGACTGCATGGGCGGAGTCTGGCTACGGCACTGTTATTGGCGTATGGAGCCCCGACTGCGTCGGGCATTTCCACAAGCTTCCCGCATAGTTGTTTGAAATGGCTCCCTTCCGGCTTTCTGGGTCGGAAGGGGGAGGAGGACGTATGAACCAAAAGCTCGCAAGATACGAACTGTCGAAAACGATTAGACGTCCAGCTTTTATCCTTGCTCTCTTGATTGCGGTCGCAGTTGCAATAGCTGCCGCGCTGGAGCCGTGGGCAAATTTGGAAAAAGAGCGCCACAACCTTCTTTCTTTTGGTTACGGCGTTGGCGTGCAAGCCGAAAATTATCTCGGTCAAACACGTGAAAGCAGCTTCGGTAACTGGATTGTTGTGAGCGCGAACGCGCCACTGTCTGCGTCGGTGTTTTTCTATGCACTGCCCCTGCTTGCAATGTTGGCTGGATCTTGGTCGTGTCTCTTTGAGCGTTTGAGTGGTTATGACATGCAGATATGCACGCGCGTTTCCAGAAAGGCGTACGTGAACGTAAAGATGCTGTCTGCTTTCCTCTCCGCGTTTACAGTGACTGCCATTCCTCTGCTCGTCAATTTCCTGATCGTCTCGATGCTTTTTCCTGCGTATCTTCCTCGGGTCGATGAGTCGACTTACGTAGGACTTTACCTGCATAGCTACTTCTCCGGTCTATTTTATTCGCATCCTTTGTCATATGTGCTCGCATACACGCTGTTCGATGCTGTCACGCTCGGGACTTTATCCATGGCTGTAACTGGCTTCTCAATTTTGTTTCGTAGCAGAATCAAAGCGATAATTGTCCCGTATCTGCTAATGGTTGCGTGGCATTTTGCAAATGGCTGGATCTTCGGCGTAATGGCTTGTGTGGGGTTTAACTGCAATATCCTCAACAGCATCAGGTCGGAATCGCTGAATAACTGGCCAGACATTCGAGCCGGTTTTGCGGAAATCATATTATTGACCCTTGCTTCGTTGGCTTTTTCTGGGGCGTGGAAAAGACGCGAGGTGGTCTGATGCTGTTTAGGCTGGTCGCCGCGGACCTGAGGACCGTTTTGAAGAAGAACATCCTTACTTTTATTGCAATTGCGGCAGTGACCGTTGCGAACTTGGTGTACGCCTACGGATTGTCTTCTGTGTATGGGGTTAGAACGGATACCTTGGGGTTTGCGGATAATCTTGCGCTCGTGTTTGCCGGATCTGCTCCGTTTGAGCCTAGGCCCGGGGTCATGTTTGTGCCTCCGCTAGGATGGCTATTTCTCATTCTGCTTATTCTCTATACAACACTCGACTATCCGACCGAATCGTTGCACGGGTTTGGTTTGCAAGCGCTTGTTCGATGCCGGGCAAGAACCCTTTGGTGGGTCTCGCGTTTTATCTTGGTGGCGGCAGTAACGGCATTTTCACTGCTCGTGGTGGTTTGCTCTGTTGTGATTTGGAGCTTGGTGGTGAGCTCCTCGTTCAGCGCGGTCATTCATGGTGAGTCGCTTCAACTGGCTAATTTGGCGCCGTGGTTTCTCAAAGCTGCCGAGGCAGATGCGCTGCCGTTTTTCATAGGTCTCTTATTTGCTTTTGAGGCGCTTGCGTTTGCGCAGGCAGCGGTTGGGTTTGTGCTTGGGTCGTCAGTCTCGTTTGTGGTTTTAATGAGCTACCTGATCTGCTCGGCATATGCACGACATTGGGCGCTATTGGGTAACGCCTTGATGCTGTTGCGCTGGGGTGGAATTGTCAAAGAGGGAATCGCGGCGGGCTCGAGTGTCTTGTCATCAATTGGGCTTATGTCGTTATGCCTATCGTTGGGTGGACTGTGGTTTCGAAGGGCCGACCTTATAGAAAAGGGGGACAAGATATGAGTGTGATCGTAAGGGGCGTATCGAAGCGCATGGGTAAAAACGATGTCCTGCGCAACGTGTCCATCGAGGTTGACCCTGGGACTGTGGTCGGGCTTCAGGGGATAAACGGTTCGGGTAAGACCATGCTCATGCGAGCGGTTTGCGGGTTGATCAAGCCTACCGAAGGCGAAATCTCTATCGATGGCCAAAGGCTTGGGGCGGACATCTCGTTCCCGCCGAGTCTGGGGATGTTGATCGAGGCGCCTTCCTTTTTGGGATATCTGTCTGGCTACGACAATCTGAAGCTCATCGCTCAGATCAAGGGCGTTGCCACCCCCGAGGACATTCGCTCTGCCCTGCGGCTCGTGGGGCTCGATGCAGACGAAAAAAAGAAGTTCCGAGCATACTCGCTTGGGATGAAGCAGCGTCTGGGGATAGCTGCGGCAATTATGGAGAAGCCGAAGCTGCTTGTTCTCGATGAGCCAACGAATGCCCTCGACGAAGCGGGCGTTGAAATGCTCAAGCGCGTTGTGGCGATGGCGGCATCAACGGGTCGTGAGGTCCTTCTGTCCAGCCATGACGGAGAGGTGCTCGAGGAACTGGCCGATCGGGTTTACTGCATGCGCGACGGTGCCGTTGTGAAAGTTCGGGAAAGGTCGTGAGCGCGATGAAGAAGACCCTGTGGACGAGAAGATCGGCGCTCGCGCTTTTTTGCTGTGCTGCTGCCGGCCTTGCGGGCATGAGGGTGAGCGTCGTTAACGGGAACCGGACGGTCATTCCTGAGAAATATTACGCGGAGGGCGAATGGCTCTCGATGGATGGAGCGTTTCTGGGGTCGAAGGATGTGGTGACTGATGGGTATTCGTTTTGCATAGACGGGGCAGAGTTGCTCACGCCGCGCGAGTATCTCAAACGAGCACATGACGATTATTCAAAATATGGCACCGTGGATACGAAAACGAGACTGAAGGATGCCGACATCACGTGCGTTATCGCCGTAAAGATGCGTGTCAGAAATAGGGATAATATCGACGGTGGAATCAAAGCGTATGTTTGGCATCTGGTCCCGGAGTCTGCGCCAAACTATGATTTTGTAGTCAATACCGATCTGATAACGCAAGCCATGCCGGTCCTTGGCGGCTCTGCTGCGTTTGCCGTGGAGGTTGGGGCAGAAAACGAGTTGCTCGTCCCATTTATGATGCAGAACACCAACGACTATTTCGAAGGTTACGAGACCGTCCGTTTTGAGAAAGCATTTCCCGGGACTTACACGATGAAGATGACCGATCTGCCGGAGCGGAGGCTCTTAAGGTTTGAAGTGAAATAGCTCGAGAGCAAGGCAAAACGGGTCCATTGGCGGTACGCGCGCCCGATTCCAGGCGCCCCGGCCCGGAATCGGGCGCGGGACGAGGCGCCTTCGGTGTCGGCCGGCCTACCGCTTCTTCTTGCTCTTCTTCTGCTTGCGCTGCTTGCCCTTGGTCTCCTGGGGCTTGTCGCCCTGTTTTGCTTCGGCAGCGGCCTTTTCTGCCTTCATCTTCTTGCGTTTGGTCTCGATGCGGAGCTTTTTGTTGATGCGCGCCTTAAGGAAGGGACCGAACTGCTCGGCATCGCCGCGGACAAAGGTGTCCTTAGGGATCGTCACGCCCTGGTCGGCGAACATGGCCACAAAGATGCGCTCGCCGTCGAGCACGTGGTCGAGCTTTTCAAACGGGAAGAACTGCGACTTGCCGCTCGTGCCCCAAACCATCAGGCCGTCCTCGTTGGCGGCGACGCGGCGATAGCGGCCACCCATGGACTCGTCGGCCTCAACGGCGTCGATAAAGTCGCGGGCGAGGGTGTGGTGCAGGTTTTTGCTCCACCAGGCCAAAAAGGCGCCGAATACGATCAAGACGACGCCAAACTTGATCCAGTTGCCGCCGGCCACCAGCATGCCGATGCCGATGAGCGCGGCAATTGCCGCGGCGACATACAGCGAGCCGCGACGCCTGGGCGAGGCGACCAGGCGGGCGAAGTCGGTGACGAGGTCGTTTTCGTATTGGTACTCGTTGAGGTACAGGATGCCGTCGTCGGCTGCGGCCTGCTCCTCGAGCGCGACCTCGACCTGGTCGGCTGCTTCGGAGGGAACGAGGTTGCTCTCTGCGTCTGCCATGCTCTTTGGACTCCTATCGCGGCGGGCTCGCCGTACGGGTTATTATGGAATGCAGTATGCCGTGCGACCGCATGGCCGCCGCGGCAACAAGACTCAGTATACCCGGGGGAGCACCCATGGAATCGTTGTACCGAAAGTATCGCCCGCTCACCTTTGACTCCGTGGTGGGCCAGCAGCATATCGTCTCGACGCTCGAGCACGCCATCACCGAGGGGCGCCTGTCCCACGCCTACCTGTTCTGCGGACCGCGCGGCACGGGCAAGACCACCATGGCGCGCATTCTGGCCAAGGCGCTGCTGTGCCGCAATGCCGAGGCGGCGCGCGCCGAGGGTGCAAGCGGCTGCATGCCCGACGGTACTTGCGAGGAGTGCGAGCTCATTGCCGAGGGTAACCACCCCGATGTCTACGAGCTCGATGCCGCCTCCCGCACGGGCGTGGACAATGTGCGCGAGGAAATCATCAACTCCGTCAACTTTGCCCCGGTGCGCGGCAAGTACAAGATCTATATCATCGACGAGGTCCACATGCTCACGACGGCGGCGTTCAACGCGCTGCTCAAGACGCTCGAGGAGCCGCCGGCACACGTGATCTTTGTGCTGTGCACCACCGACCCGCAAAAGATTCTGGAGACCATCCTCTCGCGCTGCCAGCGTTTCGATTTCCATCGCATCGGCAACGAGGATATCGAGCGTCGCCTGGCATACGTGTGCGAGCAGGAGGGCTTCGATTACGACGATGAGGCGCTGGCTATCGTGGCGCGCCATGCCAAGGGCGGTATGCGCGACGCGCTGTCCACGCTGGAGCAGCTGAGCGTCTTTGGCAACGGTTCTGTGCATGCGGACGACGCCCGCTCGCTTTTAGGCGAGGTTTCGGACCAGATTCTGGGCGAGTTTTCCCGCGCCATTGCCGATCGCGATGTTGCCGAGCTCTATGGACTGATCCGTGCGCAGGTCGAGGAAGGAAACGACCTGCTGGAGCTGACGCGCGACCTGGTGGCGCATGTGCGTGACGTGTACGTTGCCTGCGTTGCCGGTGCCCGTGCCGAGCTGTTTGAGGGCGGCTCCGAGCAGGCCGAGGCGCTTGCTGCCGAGGCCGCTGCCTTTGGCGAGCATCCTGCCGACCGCCTGGCCCGTGTGCTGACGGTGCTCGACGATGCCGCACTGGAGATGAGGGGCGCGAGCGACGTGCGCCTGGTGCTCGAGATCGCCTGCACGCGCCTGGCACGTCCCGAGGCCGATTTAACGATTGAGGCATTGGCCGAGCGCGTGGCCCGCTTGGAGGCCATGGTTGCCAACGGCGCCGTGCCGGCGAGCGTGGCTGCTGCTCAGGCCGCCGCGCCTGCAGCATCCGTACCCGCTGCTGCCCAACAGCCGACGCTAATTTCGGGCGCTCGTGCTGCCGCTCCGGCGGCATCCGCTGCCCCCGCTGCTACGTCCGCGCGCCAGGGCGGTATGCCTTGGGACCGTGGTGCTGCTGTTCCGGCTGCCCAGCCTGCGTCCCGTTCTGCGTCCGTGTCAGCTTCCAAGCCTGCAGCGCCTGCACCTCAGCCTGCGCCGACTCCGACGCCTCAGCCCGTTGCGGCTCCCGCGCCTGCCACCGCTCCGGCACCTAAGCCCCAGTCCAACAATGCCGCCCAGGTTGCCGCCGCCGGTACTGCCGAGACGCCCGCGGTCGAGGATGCCGGAGAGCTGCAGCGCAAATGGGCCGAGGTTGTCGAGCGTGTCAAGGCGCGTCAGGCTTCCTACGCGGGGCTTTTGCTCAATGCCCGCGCCACGGCTGACGACGGCTCCAGGCTCACGGTCTCGTTCCCCGCGGGCTCGACCTTTGCCATCAAGATGCTTGGACGCGCCGACACGCAGTCGGTGGTCCTGCCGACAGTCAGTGCGGTCTTCGGTCGTCGTACCGTCGACTATGTCCTGGATGGGGGTGGCACGCCGGCTCCTCAACATGAGGAGCATTCTCCATCTGCACGGGCTGCGGTATCTGCGGACCCGCAACCCGTGTCCTCGGCGGCCCCTGCATCCTCGAGCGCCAGCGCGACGCAGCCAAAAGCAGCACCGATAGCGGCGCCGACCCCGTCGGCGCCTAAGCCCGTCATGGCCAAACCGGCTGCTCCGACACCCGCGCCCAAGCCTGCCTCGCCCGCGCCCAAGTCGTCTGACCTGGGCAAAGCCCCCTGGCTGCGCTCCGACAACCCCGCCGGCGCTCCTGCCACGGGCAAGCTCCCGACCGAGCCCGCGCCCCGAGCGCCCGAGCGCGCGTCCGCTCCCAAGGCTCAGCCCGCCGCGCCGTCTGCGCCATGGGAATCCGAGCAGGTTCCCTACGACGATGCCATGGTTGGCGGTTTTGTTGCCGATGCTGGTGGGGACGATCTGCCTCCGTTCGACGTGCCGGGTGCGGCGTCCGCGCCCAAGTCCGCTGCAACTGCCCCCAAAGAGGAGGGCGCTCCTGCAGCTCCCTGGGAGTCCAACTCCGGTGCGGGCGGCCCCTTCGGCCATCAGGGTGCAGCCCCGAGCATCCCGCAGACCGAGGACGAGGCCAAAGCCCTCATCCGCAGCGTCTTCGGCCAGTCCACCATCTTCAAGCCGGTGGAGTAGCTGCGCAGGCGGGTATACTGCTCAAGAAGAGAACCCCTTGCCCGGGCGCATCTGTATTTCGGACATGTGCAACGTGGTGCCGCGTATATCGCATTCGAGCAGACAGGCGCGTGACGGTCGGCCTAGGATGCTGAGGTCGATACGATACGTCGCATGGCTGTCCGTGTACTCGACTTGCTCGGCGTTGACGGTTGCTCCGATTGTAAATAAAGAGCCCAGTTCGGCATCGACAATCTTGGAGTCCTTTATCTTGACCTTGAACTCTTGGTAGAGGGACGGGCTGTTGTAGTAAATGGTTCGGGTTCCGTCGGTGCATTCATCGGTCGTCTCCCATTTGACGACGGGCTGGTCCGAGCTGGCTATCAGCAGTTCTGCTCCAAAAGCTATGGCATGGGTGATGATAACCAGTAATACCCAGACGACAAAGAGATAGAGAACCACATATGCAACGGGGTGTTTTGAGCGGATGTTTTGGAGTACGGCTGGGACATTCACGAGGGCACCTCCAAATCGTCATCTATGACAATCAAATTATACCCAGCCGCCATGCGTGCCGCCTCGAGCAGCGGCTCGGCATTTTGCCATGTAGCCTTGTAGCCCTACGCATAAACTGCCTGGTTCCAGCTCTGCTAGATGTAGCTTGAGATAATTATGCAACCTTGCATAATTCGACCTTGCATAATCTTGGGCGTGCGTCACGCTCAAGGACATGTATATCGACTGAGGTAGCGTGTCCGCCCCGCTTGCTTGCCCCGCGCCGTGGTACGATTTTTGAGTTTGAAAGTCCCGTCGCGCTCCGGCTGCCCTTGCAGCTTGTCGCGCGGCCGCACGTAAAGGAGCCATCATGGCCGGTATGAACATGCAGCAAATGATGAAGCAGGCTCGCAAGATGCAGGAGCAGCTTGCCGCCGCGCAGGAAAACCTTAAGTCCCAGACCGTCGACGCCTCTGCCGGCGGCGGCATGGTCAAGGTGACCGTTAACGGCGAGATGGAGCTCGTCAACCTCACCATCGACCCCGATGCCCTCGATCCCGAGGACGTCGATATGCTGCAGGACATGATCATGGCTGCCGTCAACGAGGCCGTCCGCGGTGTCAACGAGCTCGCCAACAAGCAGATGGGCGCCATCACCGGCGGCCTCAACATCCCGGGCATGCCGTTCTAAGACACGCATATATATGAGTGCCAACCATAGTCTGCAAAAATTGCTCGATGAGCTGGGCCGTCTGCCGGGCATTGGTCCCAAGTCGGCCCAGCGCATCGCCTATTACCTGCTCGAGGCCGATGCCGAGGAGGCGCGCCGCCTGGCCGAGGCTATCCTGGAGGTTAAGCAGGAGGTTCACTTTTGCAGCCGCTGCTTTAACTACGCCACGGCCGACGAGTGCTCCATCTGCCAGGATTCGATGCGCGATACCACTCGCATTTGCGTGGTGGGCGAGCCGCGCGATGTCCAGGCGATTGAGCGCACGGGCAGCTACCACGGTCTCTACCACGTATTGGGCGGCGTGATCAGTCCCATGGACAAGATTGGTCCCGAGCAGTTGCACATTCGTGAGCTGCTGGCACGCTTGGGCCACGAGGACATCCACGAGGTCATCATCGCCACCAACCCCAATATCGAGGGCGAGACCACGGCGAGCTACCTGGCCCGCACTATCAAGCCGCTGGGCGTTGAGGTATCGCGTCTGGCGAGCGGCCTTCCCGTGGGCGGCGACCTGGAGTATGCCGACGAGCTTACGCTTGGGCGCGCCATCGAGGCCCGTCGCACGATTTAGGTGGCGAGCCTGCTCCTGCCGTATGTCTTCATCGCGACGCACGGGGTAGCCATAATTTCCCCGTGCGACTGTAAGTTTGTTGTGCAACAAAGATGCTTTGTATCCGCTTATCGCATGGATGCTTCCACTCGCATCCTTAATTTGCCCATTCGTTGCGCAACCTTTTGGGTTCGCTGATACACTCAAATATGGATTCGAATGAATGCGCCGCTCCCGAGCGGCGTGTTTTTGTTGGAGGAGAACGCATGCGGCCCGGTGGCACTCAGACAAAGCGCGGCGCCGCGGTGCGCATGCGACGCCGACTGGGCTTGGCGCCGCGGGCGTACGCACTGCTGTCTTGCTCGCTGGTGCTGGTCATAGCTGGCGTTTCTGCCTATGGCATGACCGTGCCGTCCATGATGCAGGCACATGCCGCACGCGAACCGCGCGTGGGGCATGAGGTCAAAAGTGACCTGGGGACCACGACTGGATATGCTTGGGCAAGTGTGGTCGCGCATATTGTGTTTGGCACCGGCGACGCGGACGGCGCCGAGGCCCCGGACAACGAAGTCACGCTTGCCAATGGCAAAACCATCGTGCTCACCAACACCAAGATCATCGATCGGTTGTCCAACAATAGCGTGGCGGCAACGGTGAATAAGGTCGAGCAGCAGAAGGAGCAGGACGCCCAGCAGTCCGGAAAGCCCGGTAGCTCGGATACTTCTGGCTCCGGCTCGGATTCATCGAGTTCGGGCGGCGGCTCTGGGTCGGGTTCCTCTGCCGGAGGGTCTGGAAACGGCGGCTCGACGGGCGGAAACACTGACAACGATGCAAACTCCGGTGGCCTTTCCGCTGCTGAGGAAGAGAGCATTCACAGCTGGCTTGTGACCAAGTACAACATGCTCGACGGCTATGTTTCTCGTGCCAATGACGTGGTTTCGACCTATAACTCTACGGGAGATCCCGGGCCGTGCGACAGCCTGGTCGGGGAGATGTTTGTCATTCGAGCCGAGTTCGGTCGTCAGACATTCTCGCCCCGGTCAAAGTGGTATCAGCAGTATGCCAATCTGTGGGGCTGTTACACCAACCTATGTCAATGGGTCGGCCATTACGGCGATGATGACGTTGCGCTCGGTAACTTCAACAATAACATGGCGGCGCTTGCCCTATGATGACCGATCTTGCATCCACCACACCACAATCGCTCGGTCGCGATCCCATGGTCGGCCTGCGCCTGGCGCGTGTCGACGGGTTTGAGCCGGCCATTGCGCTCGGTCAGGACGAACTGCCTGCCTATCTGCGTCGTTTTACGATGCTGTTTGCCGACGATGCCACCATGCGCCGTGGCGGTATCGGCCGCGTGACGCGTGCCGTCAACGCCCAAGGCGAGGCCGTGGCGCTCAAGCAGCTCATCTTGCCGACGCGCGATGAGTTTGACGACGATGCAACTCACGAGGCGCTGGTCACCAAGTTCAAAGCGGCGTTTCGCGAGGAATACGAATGCCATCGCGCCCTTTCGGGCCTTAAGGGCTTTCCCCGCCTCTATGGCTGGGGCGAGGTCGACGGTGTGCCTGCAATTGTCATGGAATGGGTCGAGGGCGAGACGCTCGCCCGCTTGCGCTCGCGCTTTGCCGTGGACGATGCCGGCCGCCTATCGCCGCTTGTGGCGGCGCGTCTGGGTCGCGACCTGTTCGATCTGCTCTGCCGTATGAGCCTGGTGGGCGAGGGCTTTGTCCATCGCGATATCTCGCCCGCTAATATTATGGTGCGTACGGCGCGTCTACCGCTTGACCGGCAGCTTGCCGAGGGCACCTTTGACCTGTGCCTGATCGACTTTGGCTCGTCGCTGGCGCTTGAGCCTGCGTCGGCCGTGGCCGGTACCGGCGGCAAGGCGTCGTTTACGGAGCGCTATGCCACGCTGCGTCGCGCGACGGTTGCCTATGCCCCGCCCGAGATGCTCACCGACGATATTCCCGACCTGCGCGCTTTGCGTATGTCGCCGGCGATCGACGTCTATGCCGCAGCAAGCACGGTTTACGAGCTCATTGCCGGCGCCGCGCCATACGAAGCCGCGCCGAGCACTTCGGGCACCTCGGGTTCGCGCAAAAAGACGCGCGACATCGCCAGCCCCTACCGTCTCAAGATGGACACGCTGCCCGACTATCCCATTGGTGCCCATGCGCCCGGTTGTGATTTGACTCAGCTGCTTCGTCGTGAGCCCGATGTGGCGCTCGCCGCGGCCGAGCAGGCCCAGCAGCTAGGGCTTGAGCCGGATTCCGAGGAGCTACGCGATGCGCTGGCGTTTGTCGATGCCCAGCTGTTCGACGTGGTGATGGCCTGTCTGTCCAGCCATCAAAAAGATCGTCCCGAGCCGGCGGCGGTCGAGGCGGCGCTCTCGGCGTTTTGTGACCACTATGCGCAAAATGTCGGTCGTTCGCTCCGCGGCGAGCCGCTCACGCCGTGCCCCATGGATGCGTCTGGCCGTGCGGTTCGTCGCGCGCTGATGGTCGGCGCGACGGTCGTCTGTGGCGTGGTTTGGGCTGTGGTCGTGGTTTCGGCCGCGCTGCTGGCGTCGGGCGCTCGCGTGACGGCGACTTTGGGATCGCTCGTGTGGTCTGGGACGCTACCGGGTATTATTGCCGCACTGGCGTTGGCGCTGCCAGGCATAGCCGGCGTTACCGCGGGGGCACTTGCGCGCAATCGGCGCTCGGGGCTCCTGCAGGGTGTGCTTGCGCTTTCTGCCTGCGAGGTTCCAGTACTGGTTGTGGCTGCATGTAGCGTATTTTCCCAACGCGCCGTGATGGGCGGCCTTGTTGCCGCTCTGGTTGCAACCTATACGCTTACGTGGTTTTTGCTTGCGATGGGCTTTGCCTTTGAACTTCCCGTTTCGGCACCGCGACGCACAAAAGCCCAGATGGCGACTCCGCTTGCCGGTGGAGCCGCAGCTGCCCGTACTTTTGGCGGACCTGTCGAAGTATCGTCCGATTCTATTTCTACGACCAAGGAGGCCTAGGTCATGGCATCTCAAGTTGAGCTCACCCCATGCGGGGCCATGTTTGACATCTTTAAGCGCGCGGCGCATCTGAGCCATATCGAGCTGTGCGGCCTGGTGCTTTCGTCCCGTCCGCTCGCCGACGGCCGCAGCCCGCAGAGCCGAGCCGCCGATCGCTCTTGGGTTTCCCGCTTTATCGTTCGCGCGCCGGTCGGCACGCTTCAGCAGCGCTACTTTGCCGAATACGGTACCTCGGCTGCGCGTATTATGTCGCAACTGGCCCTGCGCCAGCGAAATCCCATGGACTCCACGGCTGTGATCAATATGGTGTGCGGTCCTGCAGGTGAACCGATGGTACGCGCGCTCGAAGAGTGCCATCAGGACACGAATCTCTATCGCAACGCGCTCGATCGCCTGTCCCAGGCGGCGGAACTCATGCCCGCCGAGCGCGCCGAGGCCGTGCTGGTGCTGTTTGTCGCCGTCGGTTGTTCGGCGGATGTGCGGTCCTCGGTGAACTATGCCATCGACTACGCGCACGCGACCTGTGGCGGAGGCACCTCCACGCCGCGTTCGCTTGGCATGTCGATGACCGCGGGCGAACGCGAACCCGCTCCGGCGCACCCCTTGGGCTTGCTGCGCGTACAAAACAGTTTTGTCGTGAGCGCCCCGCGCTGGATTCAGCCGAGTGAGCAGGGTGTTGAGATTGGTGCGCTGGCCACTGGTGAGGGCGATATTACCGACGTCGGCGACGATGTCTCGGCCCGCCATGCCCATATCTGGTGCGATGCTCAAAATATCTGGCACGTCGAGGACTTGTCGTCCACCAACGGAACCGTGGTGGTAAACGGGGCCACGCGCGTCTGCATTCAGGTCGAGCCCGGCCGTTCCGCCCAACTCAATCCCGGCGACGAGCTCAAGCTCGGCGAATCCACTACCTACGCCATCCTCTTCGGTGCCCTCTAGCCGGCAGATAGGGACGTTTCTTTTCTGCCGGCACTTGGGGACACTCCTCGGCGCGCCAGAGCCAGTCGCCCGGGGATGGAGGGGCCATTTTGGCCCTTGGCGGTCAGTCGGGGCGAAACTAGAAGATCTTTCCGATTCGCGGCTGTTCATGCTTGTAGAGCATCTAAAACAATAGGATGTTATTCTGGAATATGCCGGGTGCGTGAACTTGCCTGTCTTAGCCTTAATAAGGTATAGGGGAGTTTGGCTCAGGGGTTCCGTCTTGTTCTTCAGCGCAGTATTGTGGGACAGATTTGCTGAGATTGGCGCCTTACACCGCAGAGCGCACGGAAGGCTCTCGATTTGTGTTCTGGCCCCAGAATACAGGGCCTGATACTTACCAACTGTGGCATGGATGTAACATCTGTAGAAATCAACCCTTTTGTTGTCGACCTTTGTAAGAAAAACACTGCCATCAACTCTTTGGATGACGAAACTAGGGTGCTTGAGGGGAGCCTTTACTCCCCTCTGAGAGATGACTCATGTTTTTCGCTTGTCGTTGTGAATCCTCCGTTACTGCCGATTCCGGATGAGATTCCTTATCCCTTCGTTTGAGATGGAGGACAATCGGGTCTGGATAAAACACTTCGTATTCTTAAGGGTGGCGATACGCATTTAGAGAAAAACGGTAAATACTGCTAATAGGGGTGACGACGATGGTGCAGGGGCGACCCGCGATGCTCTCATCAATACGTCGGATACTTGGGAAATCAGGTCTAGATGCATGTATGATGATGCTGTGTGGCTATTCAATTAATCCGCGTTCCGAATGGGTGCAGGGTTTAGCTGCGACATCGTATGCTTTTGACCCGGCGCGATACTCAGATATTTCTGAGGCGGTTGACGAAGTTTATACGCACTATGCCGCGCAAGGCGTTTCGGAAGTTTGCACATCTACGTTACGGGCTTAGGTTTCTTCAAGCGAGCAGGCCGGTTGCGTTATTTCGAGCGATTTTTCTAGTCTAGACGACAAAAGGCAAAGGATTTGATGGGTATAAAACGCGGACGTTTGTGGGCGGATGCTCAAATCTATTGTGGCAATCGGGCGGTTGAAAAAGATATTTCAACCGCCCGATTGCCAGGTTCGTCGGAGGAGATGTCCGATTCCGACTCTCTTGTAGGAAGAGCTTGAGATCGTATTGGCCCAAGGCAATCTTAAAGCAGTCTCATTGGCAAATCTTCGCTCCTGTTGTGTTGAGGTGTAAGGTATCAGTGATTGATGTTTTGTGGCGGGTAGATTGGGGCCTTCCTTGATTCGATGCGTTCTCTCGAGGTTCATCAGAGCAAAAGGGGCTTTCGTCTTCATTGCTATCACGGTGATTGGAACCGCTCTCTCCTATGCCATGCCATACGTGAACGGGAAATTCTTAGATTTTCTTCTCGGTAACCGCAGCGAAAGAGACGCCGTACTCTTCGCGCTCCTGGTTGCGTCAATAGGAGTTTTCTCCACCCTCTTTACTTATTTTGCAGGAACACTTTCCATTCGCATAACCACGAGACTTTCCTTTGATCTTCTCAGGGAGGCCGTCTTGCGTTTTGAAAGAGACGATTACTTGGTGAGTCGGACCATCGATCCAGCCTATACAACGCAACGGATTATTTCCGACTCCAGCGTGGTCTCATCCTTCGTTTTGGCGAATTTTATCAGTGCGCCGCTGTCCATTGTAGCCATTCCCATCGTATTGCTTATCATATGGTCAATTGATTCAACTCTCGCGGTGTTTTCCATCATTCTCCTCATCGTGTATTTCTGTGTAATTACTGGGTTGAGGAAACTTTTGTATAGGGTCACGTATGAGAAGAAAGAGGCGGACAGCGCCTTTTACGCCGCAATTGCATCGCAGCTTAATCAGATTCTCAACATTCAACTGACATCTTCGTACGGCAAGAGCGAACAAGCGCTCGACGCTGGGTTTAAGAGCTATTTTCCCAAAGTTTTGCGCTCCGGAAAGCTATCATATTCTCTGACATCGCTCGATGGTCTTTTCGCAGCGTTGTTTCAAGCGGTGATACTTGTTGTTTCCGGAGTACGAATCATTAACGGAACTATGTCAATAGGCGAGTACACTATCATCGGTACATACTTCGCGGTTCTCTTTAAGACTTTGAAAAGTATGATGTCATTGTTCAAATCCTATCAAGATGCCAAAGCATCATGGGATAGGACGGCTATCGCGACGAGAGAAAAGGAGAGATCGGGGTGGAATCGGACCGATTTAGCTAAACTCGATGAAATAAATGACATTTCGGTATCTGATTTGGAATTCTCGGTTGCCCTTCCAGACGGATCTGTCCGAGAGGTCCTCGGCGGGTTTTCTTTCAAGTTTTCCGGTCCTGGTACATATTGCATAGTTGGGGAAAACGGAAGAGGCAAGACGTCACTTCTTTACTTGATGCTCGGGCTATACTCATCGAAAGGCAAAGTAAAATACAACGGCGTGCCAATCGAAGAATGCGACTTGGATTACATACGTGCGAGAGAGATATCGTGCTGCCCACAGTCGTGCTTCGCGCCGGACGAAACGGTGAAAGAGCTGTTAGAGTATTTCGACACGCCCTTTTCTTCCTATCACCGGGGTGTAGATGGCCTACTTTCGCTGGAAAACAGCGTGAAGGAGTTGCTCGGGAAACGTTGCTCCGCGCTTTCGGGCGGTGAGCTGCGCCGAGTGTACTTATGGTCGGCGATTTCACGCAAGTCGTCAGTTTTGGTACTCGACGAGCCCACGACTGGGTTAGACGCTGTAAGCCGCGCCGAGCTTGCGGCCTATGTTAAGCGCAACAAGCAAAGCTAGCTGATCATCGTTGTCTCTCACGATGACGAGATGGTCGGCGCGGTAGAAGGGGTAGTGGATTTAGGCAGCATGTACCAGGGAAAATGATGACAAGTGTAGTGCTACCCAACTGGCAGAGATAACAAAAAGGCGATGCAGATGCACGTAGCATTCAGGCGGTTCGGACTCGGTGCCTTCACGCCATCGCAACGCTTTCAGATATAGTTCTCGTTCTCTTACTAAAGGAAACTTTAGTCTACGTCATCTTGTCGAGACAGAGGTGAAGCGAAGTGTTGTCGCGACGTATCTTATTCCAGGTGGCTCAGTATCAGCGTGAGAATCGCACCAAAGTGTACTTACGATTCTCGTGTCCCACGGACAACATGAGCTGAGCATTGAGGTTCCACCCTTTGCTGCAACTACACGGGGTTGGACGGCAATGAATATGCCGGGCCGCATACCACGCGCAGCGGGGGTCCATGTCCCAGTATGTTACCTACAGCAGCCTCGATGTCCACGCACACATCATCTCTGCCTTCGCGTTCAATCCATTTGCCGGAGAGTGCGAGGGTTGCCAGGCCGTAGAATTCGAGCCGAACAAATGAAATGCGGTATCAGCGCATAGGATTAAACTGACGATTGCTTTGCACTGAGAATACGCTTGGAAAGCCGCTATGGGTGGCGGCCCGGGTTAAATAGAGAAGCCCGTCCGATCACTTTCATGTGGCGAACGGTCGGGCTTCTTATTCCACTTGCCAATGCTCGGCTCATATTGGAAGAAAGCTACGCTAATGTTTGCGTGACACTCCTATTTTCTCCGAAGAAAGAGTCGGATAATGAAGAATAGAATTAAAAAAGGTGCCAGATATAACGCAAGTATAAAGGCTAATCCAACGAGACCTTGCAATAATGGCATAACTCCACCCAGACACGAGATTTTGGTATTTGTTCCCATCTTATTCTGAATTGGACCAAATAGTTCCTAGCCACAAAACTACTCGTCAACTGGATCGCACCAATCTGCTGGCAAAACACAGCTTGATTCTTTATCGACATAGCACCAATCCGCAACAGGGCACTCGGCGATGTCGTAAAAATTGCATATATCAACTCCAAGACAACAAGGCTCAACGGGAGGATGTTCATTTGAACCAACAGGATGGATATGCTTCATAACAGCTCCTCACCTTAATCCAATTAGAGACTACGTTTGATCAATGCCACAGTGATCTACAACGCAGATGCTGCCGCCATCCATGTCATAGTCGCAGTAATCGTATGCACCACAGCCATCTGCTTTATCATAAACAGTACAGATGTCAGTAATGCCCAAGAGGCAGTCAAAAGACATCGGCTTCACGCCTGCCTCGTCGCCACTTCCTGGATTAATCGGATGAATATGCTTCACGACTACCTCCCTTTGAGTGCAGAAAAACCTCAATATTGTGTATAACAAACCAAGATGTCTAGTTCACCATATTTCTAGAATGGTTTCGGCGAACGTAGCAATAAGCTTCGCAGACGGTAATCAGAAGAACGAACACCTCCACAATGGTGACAGCAATGCGCTGAACCGCTTATTCCGATACAGTAGCTTCTCGTTGATTTTTCTCCTGCGAAGATGAGTGGCGGGAAATAAGGTCAAAAGCCATCTCGTAGCACATTTTTCTATATTCACATGATGCAGGGTGTAGACTCTTGGGCAAGTAGCCGTGCTCGCCTGCAGCCTCCCAGCTACAGCCCCCACCACAGAAAGACCGAGCCCAACAGTCCGTACAGTCAATTCTTTTTTCGACACCCTGACTCCAGTTTTCAATATACCTAGTTTCGTCAATTCCGGTGACGATGTTGCCCATTTTGAATCGCATCATCCCGACAAACCTGTGACAGGGGTATACGTCCCCTTCGGGAGTCACGGAAATAAAACGCCTGCCAGCCCCGCATCCGACAAAGGCGATCCTGTTGCTCATAATCAAATCAACTGCTGTTTTCAATGTTCTAAACAAGGGCTTTTCCCCTTGATCAATCTGTTTGAGATATTGATCCGCCAAATCTATTAGGCCCGCCCTGATTTTGTTTAATGAGTGTTCGTCGAGTTTGATATTCTCATCGAATGAGCTCACGGGCGAGAAGTAAATCCTTCTGAAGCCCATCTCTTTAAACTGAAGATAGTCTTCAACAAGGTTACAGTTATTATTTGTTAAGGTCGCTCTTGCGCCGAAGGGGAACGACTCGGAAAAACGACGAACGTTTTGTCGATATCGGAGAAAGAGCCGCCTCCCGTCTTGTACGGGCGCGATGCATCGTGCTTGCATCCTGTACCATCGAGACTAATCAGAACAGAAAACCCGTGCTCCTTGAAAGAATTCACAGCAGTGTCATTCAAAAGCGTTCCGTTGGTCGTAATAGAATAGGTAAAGTTTCTATTGGGGTATATTCTTTTTGAATAGTCGACCGTTTTCCATATCAGCGGCTCGTTAATCATGGGTTCCCCACCAAAAAAGACGATTGCAAGCGTTTCGTTTTCCGATGAACTTGCGACGAGGTAGTCGACCGCCTTGAAGGCTATCTCGTCTGTCATCAGCAGAGGAGACGTTCCATAATCTCCTTTACCGGCAAAACAGTAACTACAACCAAGGTTGCATGCATGTGAAACGTGGAGTTCGATGGATCTAAGTTTTCGAGGCGTGTCTTTTGTTAAGAAAGTCCGCTCAGACAATCGTTGATACTCATCAATGTCGTCTTCAAGTTCTGCTATGGTCGTTTGGTCGTAGCCTTTCGCAGCAAGTGACTTTGTTAGCAACTTCGAGTTGACCGTTCTTCCCGATGCTTCAAATATGCGAAGCGCATCTTCTGATGCTTGGTCAACCTGAAAGCAATTGCGAGTGACCTTATCGAAGCAGTAACGACGATCACTTACTGAGAAAAAATGCATACGTTTCTCAATTTCATGCTGGACTGGCACTAACCTTGTTTATTGTTACGCAGCTATAAAAAACCACCAGCGGGGATTCGGTGTGCGGCCCAATCGGACTCCCAAAAGGTTCTATTTGAGACTGGCAAGCTTTGTGTTGTTGGCACTTCGACAGCGCTCTTTATTCCAACATGGAGCCTCGCAGTTTGAGTCGACTTGCCTCTGGAAGGTCCGATCTCAACTTGATTTAGGATGAAAACAGATTACAGGCGCGCTCCTCTAGAAAGAAAGGAAACCAATCGCCGCCTTTCACCAGGAAAGTTTTTATAGCCCACCTCGAGCAAAATGAAAGATGCGAGAGCGATTGGGGAACAACGCGAATCTCCCCTTTTGGGTGGGAGCGAGCCTTCAGCCACCGGCGAACGACTCGCCCTGGTCAGAATCTGGAAGTGGTGCCGGGCCGCTTGGGCCTCCCCGGTGACTTCGTGGGGCTTACCTGCCTGACGTCGAGGAGTACATCCGCAAGATTCGTTCCCTATGCCGTTTGCTCTCACGCCCGCCTTGGTTCCAAGTCGGGCGAGCACGAGGTCGCGCCGGCGCATCCGCTGGGACTGCTGCGCGTGCAAAACGGCTACGCGGTGAGCGTCCCGCGCTGGATTCAGCCGAGTGAGGAAGGCGTCGAGATCGGCGCGCTGGCAACGGGGGAGGGCGGCATCACCGATGTGGGCGATGACGTTTCGGCTCGCCATGCCCACGTGTGGTGCGATGACCAAAATGTCTGGTACGTTGAGGACCTGTCGTCCACCAACGGAACCGTGGTGGTAAACGACGCGACGAACGTCTGCACCCAGGTCGAGCCCGGCCGCTCCGCCCAGCTCAACCCCGGTGACGAGCTCAAGCTCGGAGAATCCACAACCTACGCCATCCTCCTCGGCGCCCTCTGACTCATCTCCTAAATAAGTTGCGGTGAAATAGGGGCTGTTTAAGGCTACGGCCGGCAAAAACAGTTCCTATTTCACCGCAGCTGCCATTTGGTCCCTCGGTGACGGAAGGATCAATTTTGCCCTTGATGGTCACCCAAGGTAAACCTTTACCGCCCGCCTATATTTGCCGAAATTACACTTGACGGCGGGGTACAATAAACCCGCATGCGGATTTCCGTTGCGGGCGCTTCCCATCGCCGGGGCGTGCCCGGGAGCATCCGGCATGCGGCCTTTGCGGCGCTCGGTCATGTGCAAGACGGGTAGCTGGGCTTGTGGAGCGCGTGCAGCCCTCCTCGCCTCGGCATGCCTTCTCTCCACGCCATGTACCTGCTGCTGAGCCTGCCTGCCAGATGATTGGAAGCAACAGCGAAAATCCCATCACGCCAACATCCCGGCGATCGCCGGGGCCTGTATACCTATATGAGAGGAGAGGGGTATATGGCGCGTAAGTTTAAGTCTATGGACGGCAACGAGGCGGCCGCATATGTTTCGTATGCGTACACCGAGGTAGCGGGAATCTATCCCATTACGCCGTCCAGCCCGATGGCCGACCATGTCGACCAGTGGGCGGCCCAGGGTCGCAAGAATATCTTCGGCACCCCGGTCAAGGTCGTCGAGATGGAGTCCGAGGCAGGTGCAGCCGGTACCGTTCACGGTTCGCTGGGCGCCGGTGCTCTGACCACCACCTACACGGCTTCTCAGGGTCTGCTCCTGATGATCCCGAACATGTACAAGATCGCGGGCGAGCAGCTCCCGGGCGTCTTCCACGTCTCCGCGCGTTGCGTCGCTTCCCACGCCCTGAACATCTTTGGCGATCACTCCGACGTCATGGCCTGTCGTCAGACCGGCTTCGCCATGCTCGCCGAGGGCAACGTCCAGGAGGTCATGGACCTCTCGCCGGTGGCTCACCTTGCCGCCATCGAGGGCAAGACCCCGTTCCTTAACTTCTTCGACGGCTTCCGCACCAGCCACGAGATCCAGAAGGTCGCCATGTGGGACTACAAGGATCTGGCCGAGATGTGCGACATGGACGCCGTCCAGGCTTTCCGCGACCACGCGCTCAACCCTGAGCACCCGCACACCCGCGGCAGCCACGAGAACGGCGATATCTTCTTCCAGAACCGTGAGGCCTGCAACAAGGTCTACGACGAGCTCCCTGCCGTCGTCGAGGGCTACATGAAGAAGATCAACGAGAAGCTCGGCACCGATTACGGCCTGTTCAACTACTACGGCGCTCCCGATGCCGATCGTGTCGTCGTGTGCATGGGCTCCTTCTGCGACGTGCTCGAGGAAGTCATCGACTACCTCAACGCTCACGGCGAGAAGGTCGGTCTGGTCAAGGTTCGCCTGTTCCGCCCGTTCTCCATCAAGCACTTTGTCGACGTTCTTCCCGAGACCGTCAAGAAGATTGCCGTCATGGACCGCACCAAGGAGCCGGGTTCCATCGGCGAGCCGCTCTACCAGGACGTCGTCTCCGCTCTCTACGAGGCCGGCAAGACGGGCATCAAGGTCGTCGGCGGCCGTTACGGCCTGGGCAGCAAGGATACGCCTCCCGCGTCCGCGTTCGCTGTCTTCGAGGAGCTTAAGAAGGACGAGCCCAAGCGCGAGTTCACCATCGGCATCGTCGATGACGTGACCAACCTGAGCCTGCCCGAGGCCGAGGATGCACCCAACACCGCAGCTCCCGGCACCATCGAGTGCAAGTTCTGGGGTCTGGGTGGCGACGGTACCGTCGGCGCCAACAAGAACTCGATCAAGATCATCGGCGACCACACCGACAAGTACGTTCAGGCCTACTTCCAGTACGACTCCAAGAAGACCGGCGGCGTCACCGTCTCGCACCTGCGCTTTGGTGATTCCCCGATCCGCTCGCCGTACTACGTGACCAAGGCCGACTTTGTCGCTTGCCACAACCCCAGCTACATCGTCAAGGGCTTCAAGATGGTCCGCGACGTCAAGCCGGGCGGCACCTTCCTGGTCAACTGCCAGTGGAGCGACGAGGAGTTCGCCGAGCACATGCCCGCCGTGGCCAAGCGCTACATCGCCAACAACAACGTCAACGTCTACCTGATCGACGCTATCGACCTGGCCGCCAAGGTCGGCATGGGCAAGCGCACCAACACGGTGCTCCAGTCCGCCTTCTTCGCCCTGGCCAAGGTCCTGCCCGCCGAGGACGCTCTGCAGTACATGAAGGACGCGGCTACCAAGTCCTACATGAAGAAGGGCCAGGCCATCGTCGACGCCAACCACAAGGCCATCGATGCCGGCGCTACCGCCTTCCGTAAGTTCGAGGTTCCGGCCGACTGGGCAACCGCCGAGGATGCCGCTCCCGTCGAGCTCTCCGAGGAGACCAAGTCCGCCATCGCCCAGCAGGTCAAGAACCTGCTCGAGCCCATCGATCGCATGGATGGCGACAGCCTGCCCGTTTCCGCCTTTGTCGATTGCGCCGACGGCCAGTTTGAGCTGGGCGCCTCCGCTTACGAGAAGCGCGGCGTCGCCGTGGTCGTTCCCCACTGGGACGAGACCAAGTGCATCCAGTGCAACCAGTGCGCCTATGTGTGCCCGCATGCCACCATCCGTCCGTTCGCGATGACCGAGGACGAGGCTGCCGCCGCGCCCGAGGCTACCCGCACGCTCGACGCTATGGGCCCCAAGGCCAAGGGTATGAAGTTCGCCATGGCCGTGTCCCCGCTCGACTGCATGGGCTGCACCAACTGCGTCAAGGTCTGTCCCAAGGGCGCCCTCGAGATGGTTCCCACCGAGCAGGAGATGGACCAGCAGCCCGTTTGGGACTACATGGTCGAGAACGTCTCCGAGAAGAAGGAGCTCATCGCGGCCAACGTTAAGGGCAGCCAGTTCAAGCAGCCCTACCTGGAGTTCTCTGGCTCCTGCGCCGGCTGCGCCGAGACCGCCTATGCACGTCTGGTGACCCAGGTCGCCGGCGACCGCATGTTCATCTCCAACGCCACTGGCTGCTCCTCCATTTGGGGCAACCCCGCTGCCACCGCTCCTTACTGCAAGGACAAGGACGGTCACGGCCCGGCGTGGAACAACTCCCTGTTCGAGGACAATGCCGAGCACGGTCTGGGCATGGCCGTTGGCTACGAGGCCGTTCAGCGCAAGCTGATCGCCGCCACCCAGGAGATTATTGCCGCTGACGGTCCGTCCGATGAGCTCAAGGCCGCCGGTCAGGCTTGGATCGACTCCGTCAACGACGCCGAGGCCTCCAAGACTGCTGCCGCTGCCTACGTTGCCGAGCTCGAGAAGTGCGGCTGCGACGCTTCCAAGGCAATCCTCGCCGACAAGGCTTACCTCACCAAGAAGTCCTTCTGGATCTTCGGCGGCGACGGTTGGGCCTACGACATCGGCTTCGGTGGCCTGGATCACGTCCTGGCTTCCGGCCACAATGTCAACGTCTTTGTCTTCGACACCGAGGTTTACTCCAACACCGGCGGTCAGGCCTCCAAGGCCTCGAACCTGGGCCAGGTCGCTCAGTTCGCCGCTGCCGGTAAGGTGACCAAGAAGAAGTCCCTGGCCGAGATCGCCATGAGCTACGGCTACGTCTACGTGGCGCAGGTCGCCATGGGCGCCAACCCGGCTCAGACCCTCAAGGCCATCCACGAGGCCGAGGCCTACGACGGCCCATCCCTCATCATCGGCTACAGCCCCTGCGAGATGCACTCCATCAAGAAGGGCGGCATGCAGAACTGCCAGGCCGAGATGAAGAAGGCTGTCGAGTGCGGTTACTGGAACCTCTTCCGCTTCAATCCCGAGGCTGCTGCCGGCAAGAAGTTCTCGCTCGATTCCAAGGAGCCCGCGGGCGGTTATCAGGAGTTCCTGATGAACGAGGCCCGTTACGCTTCGCTGACGCGTTCCTTCCCCGAGCGCGCCGAGGAGCTCTTCAAGGAGAACGAGCAGGCCGCTATGGACCGCTACGCTCACCTGTTGAAGCTCAAGACGGTGTACAACGAGGCCTAGGTCTCCCACCGCAGGATCTGAGGGCTAACCTTCGCGGACGTCCTCGGACATGAAAGAACCCCCGCTGTGCACAACGTGCGGCGGGGGTTCTTTCGTCCTGCGGAGTGTCCGCGAAGGTTAGCCCTCAGATCCTGCTACGACTACGTCCTCGGATTGTGGGGCTGAATGAAGGACGTGGCTGTGGGGGTGCCTTGTCCCGGTCGCTGTTTCGCGGCGTGGCCGCGAAACCACGCGCCACTTTGGGCATGGAGGGCTAGCTGATTGTGACCTTCTGCTGCCCCAGTGCTGTTTCGCGCTTTGCGCGAAACATCGCAGCACTTTGGGCATAGTGGGGGAGTTGGTTGTCGCTGCCTTCTATCCCCTTGCTGTTTCGCGCCTTTGGCGCGAAAGGCGCAGTACTTTGGGCGTGGGGGCTGGCTTGCGGACTCAGATGACCTAGAGAGATATGGGTGCAAACGAGAAATCGTTGTTGGGGTCGTCCTTTTCCATAAACTCATCGAGACAGAATGTCATATAGATTGGAACGTAAAGGATCTTGCCCTCTTTGCAAAGGTTTTCGTGGCTCAGCACAACGGCCTCGGGAATTTTGTACTCGCCCACACTCATCAAACGGTCGAGGGCTGCATGTGCTCGAACTTTCTTGCCCGATTTGACTTCGATTGGGACAACATGCCCGCGGGCACCTTCGATTACAAAGTCGACTTCACCGACCTCACGCGTTTGGTAGTACCACGTATCTGCTCCGAGGGCAACGAGTTCCTGTGCGACCACGTTCTCATAGAGGCCGCCGAGGTTGGGGGTTTTCATGTCAAGGTAGACGGCGCGTGCCGTGCTGCCGGGATACCGCGATGCGAGCATACCTGTATCGGACTCGTATAGTTTAAAGGCCGTCGTTTTCTCCGTCCTCTTGAGAGGACTTCGTGCCTCCGTCACCTGGGGGACCATCAATCCAACGCCTGCGTTCACCAGCCATAGGAAATCCTGCTCGTATTTTTGAAGACGAGCTCCCTCGCCTAGAGACGAGACGATAAAGCGATGGGACTCCGCCTCAAGCTGAACGGGAATTTGCTCGAAAATGGAGCGAACGTTAAACGCTCGAGTCGATGCATATTTAGAGATATCGCTTTTGTACTGATCGACTAGCTGAATTTGAAGCTCACGCGTTCTCACGAGCGAATAGCCCGAATCGATATAGTTCTGAACGACCTCCGGCATGCCGCCGCAAACGATATAAGCTCTAAAGTTTTTGAGCATCGCCTCATGAATAAAATTTTCGACGGGACGCCTCTCGACAAGGCAGCTGCGGATGTCTGCAAGCACATTCTCGCTGATGCTGTTTGCCCAACAAAACTCTTCAAAATCCATTGGCCGCATAACAATGTGCTCGACATACCCCACCGGGAAAGAAGAGATCCCCTTAAACTCAGTCCCAAGCATAGACCCCGAGAAGACATAGCTAAAGCGTCCGTCCTCGACCAGCGCCTTCATAAGTGTAACGATCTGCGGATACTCCTGAATCTCATCGACGAAGATAAGCGTGTCTCCTTCAACAAGCGGTGCATCCGCAAGAAGGGCCACACGGTTGATGAAGTCAATGGAGTTCTTAGCGCCAACAAGTACGTCTCTTGCCTCGGCATCAAGTAGCAGATTGACCTCATAATACGAAGCGTAGTTGCTCTTTCCAAACGCGCGAATCGCATAGCTCTTGCCAATCTGACGCGCACCGGTAACAAGCAGGGCCTTATGGGAGTTATTCTTCCAGCTCAAAAGCCTATCAGTGACCTTGCGGCGTAGCATTAAAACACCTCATTGACAAAAATTGGCAAATAGATTTGCCCCTAATCATACAAAAATTGACAAATAGATTTGACCCAAATCGAACAAAAATTGGCAGATAGCAAAGATTCGCTTAGGTCCCAGAGCCATCGAGCCGGCGCGGTGCCATGCAAAAAGACTGGGGACGCCGCTGATGTTCTCGATTGCCTGGGCGCGCAGGAGCGAGAGGGCGTCGACGGCGTTCATGCAATACCCGACGGTAAAGTTCTATACTGCAAACTCACAGTCGCTTGCCGCAAAGTGAAGCGCGATTGGCCATCCCTTTTGTTGGATGAAAAGCCCCGTGTTATTGCAGGGGTGCATACTTGTCTTGCAAGTGCATAGAATCTCGTATAGTGCGAGTAAATAATTGCAGTGTCCGTTATGTGTTTAGCAAAGATATAGTTTGCATAATCCAGCCTAATCTCTGCTCTAATTAAATAAAGTCGCACGTAGATGACGTAAACATGCGTGAGCTGGGATTCCTTACGCTGAGCGGGTAAAAACGACCGTTCACCGTTCAACTGTTTTCAAAATGAATAAAATGAGCGATAAAGAGAATATAAACCTTAATAAACTCGCGTATCGCACGGACGCGGGTTATTAATGGGTTGTAGGCCTTTTACAGAAAGGATTCCAGCAATGTCTAAGCCTCTTGGCAAGCCCGATCGTATTGTCGTCGCCCTCGGCGGCAACGCCCTCGGCAACAACCCCGTCGAGCAGATCGAGGCCGTGAGCAACACCGCCCACGCTCTCCTCGGCCTCATCGAGCAGGGCAACGAGATCATCATCACCCACGGCAACGGCCCGCAGGTCGGCATGATCCAGAACGCCTTCGCCGCCGCCCACGATGCCATCGGCACCCCCGAGATGCCGCTGCCCGAGTGCGGCGCCATGTCCCAGGGCTACATCGGCTATCACCTGCAGCAGGGCATCGGCCGCGAGATGCACAAGCGCTACAAGCGCTGGCACGCCGCCACCGTCGTCACCCAGATCGAGTGCGATCCCGACGATCCCGCGTTCAAGAACCCGACTAAGCCGATCGGCCCCTTCTACACCGAGGAGCAGGCCAAGGAGTTCATGGCCGAGGACCCCTCCAAGGTCTTCGTCGAGGATTCCGGCCGCGGCTGGCGTCGCGTCGTCGCCTCCCCCGATCCCAAGAAGATCGTCGAGGCCGACTCCATCCTCAACCTGCTCGACAACGAGTTCATCGTCATCGCCTGCGGCGGCGGCGGCATCCCCGTCGTCCGCGACTACGAGAACAAGGGCTGCTACAAGGGCGTTCCCGCCGTCATCGACAAGGACCTGGGCGGCGAGCTGCTGGCCGAGGACTGCGACGCCGACGTCCTGTTCCTGCTGACCGCCGTCGAGCATGTCGCCATCAACTTTGGCAAGCCCAACCAGGAGGAGCTCGAGGACCTCACCGCCGACGAGGCCGAGCGCCTGGCCGACGAGGGCCAGTTCGGCAAGGGCTCCATGGAGCCCAAGGTCCGCGCCGCCATCAAGTTCGCCCGCTCCCGCAAGGGCCGCACCTGCATCATCGGCGCCCTGGACAAGGCCGCCGAGACCATGGCCGGCCTCTCCGG
>JAHYYK010000010.1:1713-49774 GCA_019425005.1 Collinsella sp. | reverse complement strand
ATGCTCACGTGCGTGGCCTCTTGGAACTCCTGGGCCGTGCCGCGGTCTTCCCACAGCAGATGCTCCAGAACCGACTGATTGCGCCAGTGCTCATTAAAGAAATACCAGTCGGGGTCCACCGGGCGCTCGAGCTGCGACACATGCGTGAGCTTAAGCAGCCCATCGACAACCGTCAGTGGCGTATGGCGAATGCCCAGGGCGCTCTTGGGCTCCCCCGCATCGGCCTGCCACGGAACGACCGTGCCGCAATAGGCGCACTCAAAGCTGCGTTTAGCCTGGTGTGAGTACATAGGGCCGCCGCAGTTTTGGCATTTAATGGCAAACATCTCGTCCATGAATACGTCCTCCTTTGCACTGGGGCTTTCGACATTAAGTATGTCGGGCAGGTAAGCACGTGCCCATACCCATGTGGCCCAAAATCGAGCACCCAGGCAGACGAGAAGGCTCGCTCGTTAGCACCGGCAGACTATTGCTGCATTTTCTGAGCATCGGTGCACGGCGCCCCCGCGCGAGCTACACTATCCCCTTAAACATGATTGTGAGGACGACCGCTATGCTATTTGTAAATCGGCTGGTACATACGCTTGTTCCCGGCAGCGAGGGCGAGCCGGTCGATACCTCCCGCCGCACCAACGCGGGCTTCGCCGCAAGCCTCATCTGCATTGGCCTCAACATCACCTTGTGCCTGGCCAAGGGCATCGCGGGCCTGCTCGCTGGCTCCGTCTCCCTCATCGCCGACGCTTTCAACAACCTCTCCGATGCCTCGAGCAACATCGTGAGCCTGCTCGGGTTCCGCCTCGCCAGCCGCCCGGCAGACGAAGGCCACCCCTATGGCCACGGCCGCTACGAGTACCTCGCCGGCTTGTTTGTCGCCGTCCTGGTTTGCGCCGTCGGCATCAACCTGATCCTCGAGTCGGTCACCAAGATCATCAAGCCTTCCCCCACCGCTTACACGCTCGTTTCCCTTGCGGCACTGGCTACATCCATGCTCGTTAAGCTCTGGATGGCCGCATTCAACCGCGCGCTGGGCAACCGTATCGATTCCGAAACACTCATTGCCACAGCACAGGACTCCAAAAACGACGTCATCACCTCGGGCTCGGTCTTGGTGGCGGCGCTTATTTCGCAGACGACCGGCTTTGACCTCGATGGCTGGGCAGGCCTGGGTGTGGGCATCTTCATCTGCATCAGCGGCATGGGCCTAGTGCGCGACGCCATCAGCCCGTTGCTGGGGCAAGCGCCCGACCCCAAGCTCGTCCAGGCAATCCGCGACAAGATCATGTCCTATCCGCAGGTCTTGGGCACACACGACCTGATGGTGCACGACTACGGCCCCGGTCGTCAGTTTGCCAGCGCTCACGTGGAGATGCCCGGCGAGGGCGACGCATTTGAGCACCACGAGATCCTGGACACCATCGAGCACGACATCAAGCGCCAGATGGGCATTGGCATCACGCTGCACTGCGACCCCATCGCGACAACCGGCGATGATTTGCGCGGCTGGGTCAAGCGCGGCGTTATGCAGATCGACCCCGCGCTCTCCATCCACGACCTGCACGAGCACGACGGGTTCGTTTCGTTTGACCTGGTGCGCCCCGACGGCTTTGACATATCCGACGAGGAGCTGCTGGAGCTCGTCACGCGCATCGTGCACGAGCGCCGACCCAATGCCTCATGCGTCGTTACGTTTGACTCGGGCTTTAGCTCGCCCGACCGTCCGGCTGAACAGCTGTAGCCCGCTTAACAGCTAGTTTCCCTGCGCGCCCGAGATGCCGTTTTGCAGTGCATTCCAGGCACCCGTCGCCATGTCGCCCAAGTTCTGCGCGGTGTCGCCCAGGTTTTGTGCCGTATCGCCCAGCTCTTGCGCCTTGTCTCCCAACTCCTGTGCCTTGTTGCTCAAGTCCTCCAGCGTATTGGAACTCGAGCTGTCGGTACCGCTTTGGCCGTCGGGCGAGTTGCCCGAGCTATTCTTGTGCGTGAGTTGAATTTCGAGGTTGCCGCTGTCGTTATAGTAAGCAGAAGTAACGACCCAGTTGGCATCGATGACGGGCGTTGAGCCATCATCAGTCAGGACCACGGCATTCGAAAGATTGGCGCCGCGCGACTTGAGAAGTTTCTTGGCGTTGGACCAGTACTGCCCCGGGATATCGCTCAGATCGACGGTGCTAGACGAGGCGGACTCGGTTTGCTCGGCAGCGGTATCAGCCGTTGAACTCCCTCGCTTGTTGAGCATGCCCGACACAATGGCAAACACAACCGACAGCGCAAAGAAGATCGCCAGCACGATGAGGATCTTCTTGATCACGCTCGACGAACGCGACGGCTTCTTCTCCTCGTCCTCGCCATATTGCGGAATCGACTTGGGGTACTCGCGATAGGGCTGGCGTGCATACGGATCGCGCGACTCATAACGTGGCTGGGACTGCGCCGTGCGCGGCATATACGTCGTCTGCTGAGGCTGCGGAATGGGATTTTGCGGCAGGTTGTTATAAGCGCCTGCCGACGCGCTGCCATACGGGTCCTGCGGTGCATTGCCATACGGGTCCTGCGGCGCATAATCAAACGGATCCCGCGGTGTATCGCCATAGCCCATAACACGTGTGGGTTCGGCAGAAGGCTGCTTCGCGGCGGGGTCGGTATAACCGGGGTTGGGAACAACGCGGGTCGCATCGGCGCTATCGTCAGCCTGCGCGGAACCATATCCGCCCATCACGGTCGTCTTGTCCTGGTCCATGCAACGTTTCCTTTCCGGCGCCTGTAAGCATCAAGTTATCCATGCATTCTACCCGCGCAAAAGCCTATGATGGGCAAAGGCCGTCGGTATCTACAAGACATGCGCGTGCCTAAGGATCAAAAAGCCCCGCCGGGCCTTGGTGGGCGCGGCGGGGCAGGCAAGCGGCTATAAGCAGCAGGCTTAGAACAGGCCGGTGATGTTGCCGTCGTTGTCGACGTCGATGTTCTCGGCCGCGGGAACCTTGGGCAGGCCCGGCATGGTCAGGACGCTGCCAGTCAGCGCGACCACAAAGTGGGCACCGGCGGAAACCTTGAGCTCGCGCACGGTGATGCGGAAGCCCTCGGGGGCGCCCAGCGCCTTGGCGTTGTCGCTAAAGCTGTACTGGGTCTTGGCGACGCACACCGGCAGGTTGCCAAAGCCGTTCTCGCGCAGCTCGGCGAGCTGACGCTTGGCAGCCGGCGTAAAGTCAACGCCGTCGGCGCGGTAGACCTTGGTGGCGACGGCCTCGAGGGCATCGGCAACATCGGCGCCGTCCTCGTAGGCAAACTTGAGCTCGCTCGGCTGCTCAATCAGGCGCATGACCTCATCAGCCAGGTCGAGCGCGCCCTCGCCGCCCTTGGCCCAGACCTCGGAAAGCTTAACGTTAACGCCGAGCTTCTGGCACTCGAACTCGATGAGCTCGAGTTCGGCCTCGGTGTCCGTCGGGAAGCGGTTGATGGCGACCACGCAGGGCAGACCGTAGACATTCTGAATGTTGTCGACGTGGCGCAGCAGGTTGGGCATGCCGGCCTTGAGGGCCTCGAGGTTCTCGTCGTTAAGGTTGGCCTTGGCAACGCCGCCGTTGTACTTAAGCGCGCGGGCGGTGGCGACAATCACGACGGCGCTGGGGCGGACGCCCGTCATGCGGCACTTGATGTCGAGGAACTTCTCGGCACCCAAATCGGCGCCGAAACCGGCCTCGGTAATGGCGACATCGCCAAAGCGCATAGCCATGCGCGTAGCCATGATGGAGTTGCAGCCGTGGGCGATGTTGGCGAAGGGGCCGCCGTGGACAAACGCGGGCGTACCCTCAAGCGTCTGCACCAGGTTGGGCTTGAGCGCATCCTTAAGCAGCGCAGCCATGGCGCCCTGAGCCTTGAGGTCGCGGGCGCGGACGGGCTCGCCGGCAAAGCTGTAGCCGACGACGATCTCGCCCAGGCGCTCCTTGAGGTCATTGATACTCGTGGACAGGCACAGGATCGCCATGACCTCGGAGGCAACGGTGATATCGAAGCCGTCCTCGCGCGGCACGCCCTGAGCCTTGCCGCCAATGCCGTCGATAACGTGGCGCAGCTGGCGGTCGTTCATGTCGACGACGCGCTTCCAGGTGATGCGCTTAACATCGATACCGAGCTGGTTGCCTTGCTGAATATGGTTGTCGAGCATGGCAGCCAGCAGGTTATTGGCGGCGCCAATAGCATGGAAGTCGCCGGTAAAGTGCAGGTTGATATCCTCCATGGGGATGACCTGAGCCCAGCCGCCGCCGGCGGCGCCGCCCTTTACGCCAAAGACGGGACCGAGCGAAGGCTCACGCAGGGCCACAGCGCTCTTGACGCCGCGACGGCGCAAACCATCGGCCAGACCGATAGTCGTGGTGGTCTTGCCCTCGCCGGCGGGCGTGGGATTGATAGCGGTCACGAGGACGAGCTTGGCCTGGTGATCGGTCGGCTCGTTGAGCAGTGAATAGTCAACCTTAGCCTTGTCGAAGCCATACGGAATCAGGTGCTTTACGTCGACGCCGGCGTTCTTAGCCACCTCGGTAATGGGCAGCGGCGTGACGGAACGTGCGATTTCGATGTCAGTAGGCATGGGCGGTCCTTTCGTTACCGAATGAGAAAAAGACCATTTCAGCATAGCACGGGCGCGCAATAGTAAAACACCCGTAACCGATGAATGGCGATATGTTTATCCAATGCTCAGCGATAGCCTACAGACCAGCCAAAACAAACCCGCCTCTAAACGGCTGGCTCGATGCCCAAGTGCTCAAAGGTGCGCAAGGTTGCCTGACGGCCCTGGGGCGTGCGAATCATCAAGCCGCACTGCAGCAGGTAGGGCTCATAGACATCCTCGAGCGTACCCGGGTCCTCGCCCACCGCGCTGGCAAGGGTCGTCAAACCCACGGCACGACCAGAGAACGTCTTGGCAAGCGTCTCCAAGATACGAATGTCCATCCAGTCCAGACCAAGCTCATCAATCTCGAAGAACTCGAGCGCCTGACGGCAAATATCAAGCTCAATAGGACCGTTGCCGCGCACCTGCGCATAGTCGCGCACGCGCTTGAGCAGACGGTTGGCCAAGCGCGGCGTGCCACGCGAGCGCGAGCCGATCTCGAGCGCGCTCGGATGGTCGATCGTCACGCCCAGGATGGTCGCCGAGCGCGTCACGATCTGGGCAAGCTCCTCGACCGTGTAGTAGTCCAGGCGATACGAAATGCCAAAGCGGTCGCGTAGCGGGCCGGTCAGCATACCCGAGCGGGTCGTTGCCGCCACCAGCGTAAACTTGGGAATATCTAGGCGAATCGAACGTGCGGCCGGACCTTTACCGATCACGATATCGAGCGCAAAGTCCTCCATAGCGGGATATAGGACTTCCTCGACCGACCGGTTAAGGCGGTGGATCTCATCGATAAACAGCACGTCACCCGGCTGCAAGTTAGTCAGGATGGCCGCCAGGTCACCGGTACGCGCAATAGCCGGGCCGCTCGTCGTCTTGATCTGAGCGCCCAGCTCGTTGGCGATAACCGTGGCCAACGTGGTCTTGCCCAGGCCCGGAGGGCCCGAGAAAATCACGTGGTCGAGCGTCTCGCCACGGCTCTGCGCCGCCTCGATCAGCACGCGAAGGCTCTGCTTGATATGCTCCTGACCGCAGTAGTCGTCCAAGCGCTGGGGACGCAGGGTACGGTCGACATCGAGGTCCTCGGGTGTCAGTTCCGAGCCCACCATACGCTCACCGTGCGCCATGGATGCCGCCGGCGAGCTGCCGGGCGTCGCCCACAGGTCCTGAGAGTCATCGGCTTCCCACATCACGCATCCATTCCGAGTCGCTTAAGCGCCGCGCCGAGCAGGTCCTCGACACGCATATCCTGCCCATCATACCCGCTCAGGGCAACCTCGGTCTCCTGCGGGCTAAAGCCCATGGAGAGAAGCGCCGCACGGGCGTCATCGATGGCCGAGGGAGCGGCGGCGGGGACCGGCATCGCAACCTGACCGGGAATTACGTCGACCGGAACAAAGCCCTTGTCCTTGGCAAAGGTACTCTTGAGCTCCAAGATAAGGCGCTGGGCGGTCTTTTTGCCCACACCGGGCACCTTGGCCATGCCCTTGTCGTCCTCGGCCATCACCAGGGAATACAGCTGTCCCACGGTATAGGTGGAAAGCACGGCAAGCGCCAGGCGCGGGCCAACACCCGACACGGACACGAGCCGGTCAAACATCGTGCGCTCGTCCTTGGAGGCAAAGCCAAAAAGTGTCATGGCGTCCTCGCGCACCTGCATACGGGTATAGAGGCGAACCTCGCCGCCGGGTGTAGGCAGCGTGGCGGCAGTGCTGCCCGAAATACCGAGCCCAAAGCCCACACCCGATACGTCAACGACGGCCGAGCTCATCGTGGCCTCGACAAGCGTTCCATGGAGCTGGGAAATCATCAGTATCCGGTTCCTCTCTGTTGATAGAACTCGCCGCCGGTAAGCGCCCGGGTGCGGCTGAGGTTAACGTGACAGATGGCGCAGGCCAGGGCATCGGCGGCATGGTCTGGGTGAGGGTCGTGATCGAGCTGCGTGAGCGTGCGCACCATGTAGGCAACCTGCCGTTTATCTGCGGCACCGGTGCCCACCACGGCCTGCTTGATCTGCATGGGCGTGTATTCGCCAATCTCGAGCGCGCACTCCGAAAGCGCCACGAGCGCGGCACCGCGGGCATGCGCCGTGGGGATGGCCGAGCGGACGTTAGCGCCAAAGTAGATGCTCTCGATAGCCGCGGTATCGGGACGGTAGCGTTCGACGACGCCCTTGAGGTCGCGGGCGATATGCGACAGGCGCACCGCGAGCGGGCTGCCCGCGCTGGTCTCGATACAACCGTAGGCACGGCAGCGGACCTCGCCACGCCGCTCCTCGATAATCCCCCAGCCCGTATGGGCCAAACCAGGGTCGATACCCAAGATAACCAAGCCGACCTCCCCTCGTCTTTTGCCAAGCACAAGGCAAGGCCCCGCGCACTATTCACGAACGTCTGTTCTAGAATAACACAACGCTAGCCTTATAAGTCAGCCGAGATCGAATTGTAGGTTGAGCATACGCAAGCGAGCGCCCGCCAGAGCGAGCAAGGTGCCTTGAAAGAGGAGGGCATTGACCTGGCGGTCATGCCCGACGATTGAAAGGCAGATTGCCGCTCTGGCGGGCGCGCAGCGGTCTAGTTCTGCGAGAAGAATGGGAACTGTCGGGGGTCTACCGGCGGATGCGGCATCGGACCACCCTGCGGTCCGCCCTGGCCGCCCATCATTTTTTCGATGGCGTCCTGGACCTCGCCCTCAAACCGCTTCATGCCCTCATGCAGACGACGCTGACCGTCCTCGGAGCGCAGCTCTTCCATCTGCTCGGGCGAAATACCCAACAGCTCGCCTAATAAGCCCATCATCTCGCCGCGCATACGGTCACTCGTATCGTCGTCGGCAAAGCGTCGCACCTCAGCGCGTGCCAGCGAATCAACCGTCATGCGCTCCTTGCCGTTGAGCCCCAGATCGGACCACGCAAGCATGTACGGCCAAGCGCGCTCGGCAAACGAACGGGCCGAGACGATCGGCACCGTCGGCAGCATGTGACGAGCAGCCTCACCTTGGCGCACGAGCATCAACAGCAGCGAGCAGGCCTCGGGCTTGCCGGCGGCCATCGGGATGTCGTCGAAAGGTCGATTGCGGTCTACGTGCGACTCAAGCGCACCATCGACCTCGCCCGGCTCAAGCCCGCCAAGCAGCTGCGCCGCGCGGTCGAGCATGTCGACCGGACCGTCAAGCGTCGAGAGCGCTTGCGCCAGCACGCGATCCATGCAATCCTCTACCGCGTTGAGCGTCACGAGCTCTTGGGGCACCACGGCCGAGGCGCGGTTGCGCACGCGTGCCACAAACTCGAGCGTCGACAGATACACGTCGCCAAAGGGCGCAAAGTCGCCCTGGTAGCCGCCGGACAGCGCGGGCGCCGCCAGTGCATACTCAGTCTTGGAAAGCGAGCTCAACGCCATGGCGCCCAGCTCGAGCGCCGTATCCTCGAGCATCAGGCCCAGCGCGCGCGAACGCAGGCGCTCGGCATCGCCCGCCGACACGTCGCGGTCGAGCACGCGCTCCGCATCCGGCGCATCGCGCTCGACGGTGCGAATGTGCAGGCGCTCAGCGATTGAGCGAACAGCAGAACAGCGGGCGGCCTCGGCCTCCTCCTGCGCCGGCGTAAAGATGCGGTTGCGCCCCAGCACCAGGCCAATCACATTACGCGGACCCAAGGCGTCGACGGCAAGCGCCGCCAGCAGGGACGACGGCAAATCACCCTCGAGCGCCACCACGGCACGCGACGTACCGCGGGCGCGGGCGTTATCGCGAACGGCGAGCACCAACGCCTGCCACAGCCATTCCTCGGAGCGAAACTCGGGCAGCTCGTGGTCCTCCAAAGCGTCGAGCATTACGCCGCGCTGAATCTCCTGAACCAGCAGGCTCTCTTCAAAACACGGCGCTTGGGCCACCACGCGCCCGCAATCATCGAGCACAAACGACCCGCCGGTATACACCGACTCGTCATAGGCACCGACCGGAGCCATGCAGGCAAACCACACGCTGCGCTTGGAGGCGATCTTGCGGTAGGCACCGCTGCGAACGGCGGCAATTGCAGCGGTCTCGCGGTCGGTCATATCAAACGCGTTGAACTGAAAATAGGCGATGAGGTCGACGCCGGTCGGCAGCATCTCGAGCTCGCGGTCCAAGTCGAAGATCACGGCGATGCGCACGCCGTCCACGTCAAACACCGGAGGCGCCCAACGCGCGTCGTTGTTCTCGCCACGCTGCAGGGCAATACTTGCGCGCGCGGGCACCACGCGACCGTCTTTGAGCATCATGTAGTCAAGCAGGGGCTGGCCCTCAAACGAAACCGCAGAGGGCACGATGCAGATCATATCGAGCTCTTGGATGCGCTCGGCAACGCCCGTCAGGCCCGTCAGCATATCGTGCTCAAAATCGGCAGCGCCCACCAGGCTGCCCGGCATGGCGCCCATAAAGAGCGGGGCCGGAACGCACAGCACGCGCGCGCCGCGCTCATGAGCCAGGCGAGCCTGGTCCTCGATGCGGCCGCAAATGCCCTCAATATCACCCAGGCGCATATCGATCTGTGCAAGTGCGAGCTTCATGGCCCAGCCTTTCCGTCGTAAATCGTCGTTGCCGTAGTAAAAGCGCCGGCCGCATAATGCAGCCGGCGCTCGCATGTGCATATGCTAGCTATGATACCCCGAGCGGGGGCGCGCTCCTAGAACGTCGCGGACCACAGCCCATGCAGGTTGCAGTAGGCATAGACGGTACCGGTCTTGGAGCCGCCAGCGAAAAACGTCGTGGGCTTCATGCCGGGCTCAAGGTAATGGACCTCCAGGCGGCCCTCGGCCTCAAGCGCGATCCACTCGATGTAGTGCTCAGGCAGCATGGGGTGCTCCGTCGAGCCCACACGTGCGCGAATGACGTGGCCGTCGCGCTCGATCTCGACAACAGGCACATGCTTCTCGTGCGCCGCATCCTCGGTGTTTGCCGTCAGCTCCGTGCAGCCGGCAGGAGTTGCAACGCCGTCGCCAAGGGCGGCAACGAGCTTGCCGTCGGAGTCCTTAAAGAATTTCGCCATGATGTTCTCCTTTGCTGATGTGCCAATATTCCTGATGCTTCTTATGCCCAAAGAGCGCCGAGCCATCCATGGCATTGCAAATGAACACATAACGGGTGAGGCAAGCGGTCGGGCCAGGACGAACCGGTGACCTGGTCCGACTCGGCAGCCCCATCCCGCGCGCAGCTAGCGACCGTCGCCACCGAGCAGTGCCAGAACATCCTCGCGCGTAAACAGTGCCGATGAGATGCCGTCGCCGCCGAGCACACTGTTGACCAGATCGCGCTTGGACTCCTGCATCTGCATAATGCGTTCCTCGATCGTGTCCTTGGCGATGAGTTTGTACACGGTCACGGTGTGCTGCTGGCCAATACGGTGGGCACGGTCGGTCGCTTGGTCCTGCGCCGCCACGTTCCACCACGGGTCGTAGTGGATGACCACGTCGGCAGCCGTCAAATTAAGGCCCACGCCGCCCGCCTTGAGCGAAATCAAGAACACCGGCACCTCGCCTGCCTGGAACTGCGCAACCATCTTGGCGCGGCTCTCCTTAGACGATGCGCCCGTGAGCTTAAGGAAGGCGATGTCCTCCTTGGCCAGGCGCTTGCCAATGATATCGAGCATGCCCGTAAACTGGCTGAACAGCAAGATGCGATGACCGCCGTCGAGCGCGCCGTGAACGAGCTCCATACACGTATCGAGCTTAGCGCTTCCCGCCTTGTAGTCCGCATAGTGCAGATGCGGGTCGCAGCAAATCTGGCGCAGCTTGGTGAGCTCGGCAAGTACCTTGAGCTTGTCTTTCTTAAACTCCCCCGCCTCGCGGTGCTGCACTTGTTGGGCAATGCGGTCCTGGTTGGCCAGGTAGAGCTTGCGCTGCTCTCCGGTAAGTTGCGCCATCACCGTATCCTCGATCTTCTCGGGCAGGTCGGCCACCACGTCTTCCTTTACGCGACGCAGCACAAACGGTGACACGAGCGCCTGCAGACGAGCGGCGCTGTCACCCTCGGCGTGCTCGACCGGGCTTTCGAAGCGCTTGGCAAACGACTCGCGCGTGCCCAGAAGACCCGGCATCAAAAAGTCGAAGATACTCCAGAGCTCGGACAGGCGGTTTTCGATGGGCGTTCCCGTCAAGGCAAAGCGCACGCCGGCCGGCAGGCGCTTGGCGGCGCGCGCCACCTGGGTGAGCGGGTTTTTAATGTACTGGGCCTCGTCGAGCACCACGCGAGCAAAGTCCTGCTCGATGTATTCGTCGATGTCGCGGCGCATGAGGTCATACGACGTCACGACCACGTTGTGCTCGGCCACGCCAGCGATCTGCACACGGCGTTGAGCCTTGGCGCCCACAATGGCGCACACATCAAGCGAGGGGGCAAAGCGCTCCAACTCGGCAGTCCAGTTGTACACGAGCGACGCGGGGCACACCACAAGCGTGGGCTTGGTATCCCCCGCTTCCACGCGCGCCAGAATGTGCGTGATCATCTGCAGAGTTTTGCCCAAGCCCATATCGTCGGCCAAGATGCCGCCAAGGCCCAAGTGCTCAAGCGAGCCGAGCCACTGATAGCCGTCGACCTGGTAGCCACGCAGCGTAGCCTTGAGCGAGGCGGGCACCGTAAAGTCCATCTTGCCGAGCGTGTCCAGACGCTCGACGGTGCGGCGGAACGCGGCGTCGCGATCGGCCTCGAGCGCCGGCGTGCGCGCGAGCATGCTGTCGACAAAAAGGGTGCTCGACGCGGGAAGCGACACGCCGTCGAGCAGGTCGACAGCATCGACCCCCAGGTCCTCGGCAAGGCCAAACGCAGCGCGGGCACCTTCATCCAGGCGAACGATGTCGCCGGATGTAAGGCGAGCAAACGTCTGGTGGCGCTTGTACGAGTCCAGATAGATGGCAAGATCTGCCGCCGAAAGACCGCTCGTGCCCAGTTCGACATCGAGCAGGTTGCTCTTGACGGTCGCACGCACCGAAAGCTTGGGCGCAGGACGGACCGAGATCTGGCGCAGGCGGTCGCTGAGCATGACCTCGCCCAGCTCGGACAGGGCAGACAGGCCCTCGGTCAGCAAGTGGAACAGGCGGGCGTCGTCGCGCTCCTCAAACGCCAGGCCGCCCTCGTAGAAATCGAAGTACAGGGCCGCCGTGTCCATAACGCGAAACTCCGCCACCGTATCGCGGGGCGGAACGCCGGGACGTTGCTCTTCGAAAGGACTGCCCGGAGCACCAAGACTAAAGAGATCCGCCGACCAATCGCCGTAGGTAACCGTAATCTTGCAGGTCACAAGACCATCGTCGACGCCAATCGCCATGGCAAAACTCGGCTCGGGTGCCACGGCGTCGAGCGCGGCGGGAGCGGTCAGGTCGGTATAGTCGCGCAAGATAGGCAGCGCCATGCGGCAGAACTCGCCCACCTGGTCGGCGGCGATATGGACCGGCGTGCGGCAGGGCAACAAGTGCGAAAGGAACGGCGCCGCATGTTGGGCAAACGCCGTGTCGGTACGGCGCGCGCGGCGCGTATCGACCAGATAGGCTGCGTCGCTCGCGACAAAGCAATGCGTATCGGCCGGAAGGCGCAAGTCGTAGCTGCCTCCCGCCGCCGGTGCAATCTTGGCGGCAAGAAGCGGCGGGCGCTTAGCCGGGACTTCGCCCTCCCCCTGCGGCGACGACTCGACGGCCACCTCGTAGGAGCGATGCGTCGTCGTCCCCCGCGACCAAGCGGGCTCAAAGGACATGGTCCTGCCGCGCAGCAGGTCCAGCACGGACACGACGGAATACTCGGATACCGGCAACTGACGCTCGGCGACAAAGCCGCTGCGGGCAAAGTCATACGATGCCGAGCGCGAGCTCGTAATATCGCCTAGGTAGGCGACCGTCATTGCGATAAAGTCGAGCAGCTTTGTCGACACGTCATCGAAAGCCTCGGGCACATGGGCAAACGTAAGCTTCTTGCCATAGGAGAACGTACCGCCACGCACATAGGCATCGGCCATGCCGTCGATATCCTTAACCACGTAGGACACCGAACCGCAGCGAATGCGAAACTCGAGTGCCCAGTTAAAGCGATCGGCAAACAGTGGATTGTAATACGGCACCAGCGAGGGCTCCAACACCGCCTTGGGGGCATCGGGATCCACACTGCCGGCGAGCTTGCGGCGCATGCTCGCCAGCTCATCCATGCGCGCGTCCGAAAGATCGGAGAGCGCCGCCATGAGGCTGGGACTCGTGGGGACGGGCGCCGGAAAGGGAAAGTTGGGATTGACGGCCGGCGCTTTGGGCGCGGTGCGCGCGGGCTGTTTCGGCTGCGCCGTAAACGTGCGGACCGGCGTGCGCAAACCTTCGACGGGCTCGGCGCCGCTGGCATCCAAATACGCCAGAGCCGTGGCAATAGCGTGCTTGCACATGCCGGGGTAGCGATAGGCAGCGGGGCAATCGCAGTCGTAGTCGATCACCTCGTGCTCGTCCATGTCGAGCGCCACGTGCGTCTTGTACAGGTCGCCGCGCGAACCGCGCACCGAGCCCTCAACCGTCACGTTTTTGGAGAAGCGCGAGCCGCTGTCCTCGATCGACAGCACGGCGCCGTTGAGCATGAGCGAACGCCCCTTCATAAAGGTGCCGCTCAGCGCCGCCTCTTTCCGGAGCGCCTGCACAAACGTCCCCTGCGCCATCACTTCCTCCAATCTCGCGCGCCAAATGATTTTTCTGGGACGGGGATGAAAAAATCATTCCCGTCCCAGAAAAACTGGTCTTCCGCCACACGTCATCCAAAATGATTTTTTAATCCCCGTCCCAGAAAAATCATTTTAGATCACCGTCACTCTGCCTTGGTTACCCACGATAGCCTTGGCCTCGGCCAGCAGCGGAATCGAGCGCGCGTTGACCTTGGCCGGCACCTCGGCACGTAGCACGCGCCCGTCCACCTGCTCGATAAAGATCTCCACGCGGTCGCCGCCCGGGTTGGCGGTAAGCACCGTGGCAAGACGCGCCATATTGCCCTGGCTAAAGCGGCTGTTGGGCACCATGACCTCAAACACCTTGGGCTTGTTGTTCTCCTCGTTAAGCTCGAGCGGCACGATCTCCTGCGCGATGATCTGGTCGCCGCGGTCCGAGCGCTCGAGCTTGCCCTTAATGCGCACAAAGGCATCGGACAGCTGCGCGCCGGTCTCGGGATCGACCTCGCCGTACAGGTACCCCTCGGCCTCCTTGTAGGTCTTGGGGAACACGACGACGGTGGCCTCGCCTTCCATGTCCTCGAGCTGCACGATGCCCATGGGGTCACCGTTTTTGGTCACGCGCTTGGACACGCTCGAGACCATGCCGGCCCACCACAGCGCCTTGCCCTCGGGAATTTCCTGGTTGATGGTGCCGCCCGTAGGATTCTGAACTTCGTAGCCGGTGTCGATCTGCGAGAACGAGAAGTCACGCGCCTTGGCTAGTGCATACTCAAACGGGCGCAGCGGGTGGTCCGAGACATAGATGCCCAGAACCTCCTTCTCCTGGCTCAGCTTAAGGTGGCGGTCCCACTCCTGGCCGTCCGGATCGGGCACGCTCACCTCAAAGCCCGAGCCCTCAACGTCGCCAAACATGTCGAAGAACGAGGTCTGGCCGCTCGCGCGGTCCTTCTGGCGCTTTATCGCGGCGTCGATGATGTTCTCGGGGTTGTTCTTGTCCACAAAGTGCATCATCTGACGACGCGGATACCCCGTGGAGTCGAAGGCGCCTGCCTTGATCAGCGATTCGATTACGCGACGGTTGGCCTGGCTCGAGTCCACGCGCTCGACAAAGTCGTGCAGTGTCTTAAACGGACCGCCCGCCTCGCGCTCGGCGATAATCGCCTGCGCCACGCCGGTGCCCACGCCGCGGATGCCGGCCAGACCAAAGCGCACGCCCTCCTTGGTAGCCGTGAACTCGGTGCCGGACTCGTTGACATCTGGCGACAGCACGGGGATGCCGTCGTGACGGCACGCCGAGACGTAGTGCACGATCTTGTCGGTCTTGCCCGTATAGGACGTCAGAACGGCCGCCATGTACTCGTGCGGATAGTGTGCCTTGAGCCACGCCGTCTGCATAACCAGGATGGCGTAGCCGGCGGAGTGCGACTTGTTGAAGGCGTAGGATGCGAACTCGAGAACATCGTCCCAAATCTTCTGGGCGACCTCGCGCGTGTAGTTGTTCTTGATAGCGCCGTTCATCCAGTGGTCGTAGGTGGTCTCGTCCGAGCCATCCTCCCAGTGGAGCACCGTCGACGTGAGCAGCTTGATCTTTTTCTTAGCCACGGGCTTACGGATACGCGAGTCCGATTCGCCCTTGGAGAAGCCGCACATCTCGACGGAGATGAGCATAACCTGTTCCTGGTAGACCATGGTGCCGTAGGTTTCGCCCAGGATGTCGTCCAGGCGGTCGTCGTAGGAGACGGCCGGCTCCTTGCCGTTCATACGGTTGATGTAGGACGAAACCATGCCGGCGCCCAGCGGGCCCGGGCGGTACAGGGCGATCAATGCCACGACGTGCTTGTACTCGGTGGGCTTCATGTTCTTGATCGTGGCCGTCATGCCGGCGGACTCGACCTGGAAGACGCCGGCGGTATGGCCGGAGCCCATGAGCTTAAAGATCTCGGGGTCGTCAAAGGGGATCTCTTCCTCTTTGATGTCGATGCCGAAGTTCTTTTTGATGTTTGCCTTGGCCTTGGAGATAACCGTCAGCGTGCGCAGGCCCAAGAAGTCCATCTTGAGCAGGCCCATGTCGGCAACGGTATGACCTTCGTACTGGGTAATCTCGACGCCGCCCTTGGTGTCGAGCTTGGTGGGCACGTGCTCGTTGACGGGGTCGCGGCAGATCAGAACGGCGCACGCGTGCACACCCTCGCCACGGGTAAGGCCCTCAATCGAGAGCGCCGTGTCGATGATGCGGCGGGCGTCGTCGTCCTTTTTATAGGCCTCGGCAAAATCGGGGTTAAACAGATCCTCTTTGCCGGGTTGCTTTTCGAGCACCTGCTTGAGCTTGACCTTGGGGTCGCTCGAGACCATCTTGGACAGACGCTGGCCCATGTAGACCGGGTAGTCCAGGACGCGCGCAGCGTCGTTGATGGCCTGCTTGGCCTTAATGGTCGAGTAGGTGATGACGTGGGTGACCTTCTCGGGGCCGTAGAGCTGGCGAACGTGCTCCACGACCTCGAGGCGCCGCTCATCGTCGAAGTCCATATCGATATCGGGCATCTCGGTACGCTGCGGGGACAGGAACCTCTCGAACATCAGACCGTTCTCGAGCGGGTCGAACGCGGTGATGTTCATGGCGTAGGCGACGATAGCGCCGGCGGCCGAGCCACGGCCGGGGCCGACGCCGATGCCGTTGTCCTTGGCCCATTGCACGTACTCGGCGACGATGAGGAAGTAGGCGGCAAAGCCCTTGTCGCAAATGACCTTGTATTCGTACTCAAAGCGCTCTTTGATGTTGACGCCACCGATCTCGCGCGTGGCCCAGTCGTCACCATAGTGCTGGCGCAGGCCCTTCTCGCACTCGCGGCGGAACTGGCTCTCGTGTGTCTCGCCGGGGTCGAGCAGCGGGAAGCGCGGCAGGATGATGGAGTCCCAGTCCAGCTCTACGTAGCACTTGTCGGCGATCTCGAGCGTGTTGTCGCAGGCCTCGGGGCAATACGGGAACATCGCCCGCATCTCCTCCTCGGTCTTCATATAAAACTCCGAGCCGGTCATGCGCATGCGGTTGGGGTCGTCGACCTTGGCGTTCATGCCAATGCACATGATGACGTCCTGCACCGGCGCGTCCTCGCGGCGCAGGTAGTGGAAGTCGTTGGTGGCGATGACCTTGACGCCCACCTGCTTGGCGATATCGATGAGCGTGCGGTCCATCTGCTCATCGGTCAGGCCGTTGTCGGTGGTGATGCCGTGTTCCTGGATCTCGATATAAAAGTCGCCAGGTTCGAAGGTATCACGGAAGGTCTCGGCCCACTTGATGGCGCCCTCCATGTCACCGCGGTCGATGTATTTGGGAATGATGCCGGCGATACAGGCACTCGTGCAGATCATGCCCTTGGCGTGGCGGCGCAGGTTGTCGAGCGTCACGCGGGGCTTGTAGTAAAAGCCCTGCACGGCTGCCTCGGAGACCGTCTGCATCAGGTTGACGTAGCCCTCCTGGTCCTTGGCCAGAAGGATCATGTGGTAGAGCTCGGGCTTATGGTCGCGAGCAAGGGTCTCGTCCGGCGTAAAGTAGACCTCGCAGCCAAAGATGGGCTTGATGACCAGAGGCGGCTTGAGCTCGTCGATGTTGCCCTTCTCGTCCCACATGGCCATGTCCTTCACATACTGGGCATGCTCGCGCGGGTTTTCCTCGGGATCGGGCTCCACCAGCTCGTCGCGGCGATCCTTTTCCAAGAAGGCCTTGTCGTGGCTCCAGGTTTTGTACTCAGGCGTGTTGTGGTTGACGGCGTCGCAGGCCAGCGCCAGGTCGGGCACGCCATACATGTAGCCGTGGTCGGTAATGGCGACGGCGGGCATGCCCAGCTCTACGGCGCGATTGACCATATCCTGGATACGGGTTGCGCCGTCGAGCATGGAGAAAACGGTGTGGTTGTGCAGATGGACGAATGCCATGTGATGAGCTCCGATGCGGGTTCGTGTTCTGACTGAACGATTTTACCGCACGGCGCGGACGGCACCCGAACCTAGCCAAACCCACACGGCTCCTCTTGCAGTTGCGGTGAAATGCGGACTGTTTGGCGGCTTTTTTGGCCAGAACAGTCCGTATTCCACCGCAAGTTATTGGGGGATGGGGCGTGGGCAGCTCCGGTTGAGCTAGAGGTTGTAGGTGACTACCTGAGGCTCGGCGGGTTCGACGAAGATGGTTGGATTCGCCTGCTCCACGCGAACGAACTTGACGGTCACGGCCTCAAAGCCCGCCTTGTGCAGAACGTCGGCGTAAACGCGCGTCTGCAAGGCGTGTTTCTCCTGCAGCTCCTCCGGCGTCTCGTCCGGCGTGCCACCCGTCTTGTAGTCGATGACCAGCGCGCGCGACGGATCGGCCGGGTCGGTGGCCAGTGCATCGATGGCGCCCTCGGCATATGCACCGTAGCGGGCAATGTCCTCGTCTTCGCAACCCAGCGAGAAGAATGGTACCTCGGCACGAACGCACGGCCACGCGAGCAGGTCGGCACGAACAGCCGACTTGAGCCAGCGGTCCAGGGCGACGTCGAAGCGTTCGCGCTGCTCCGGCGTCAGGCGCCACAGACGCGCTAGCGCATCGGCACGCTCAGCGGGCAGCTCATCGGCACCCATCTCGATCAGCCACTGGCAGGCGGCATGGAACGCCGAGCCCAGCGCCATGGGGTTGCCGGCAGGCTCAACGGCGGCCACGTCTGCATCCGTCATCTCCGAGCCATCCGACTCCGCATCATCGCCAGCCTCGTCCATGGGCACGCGCGTCTCGGCGGCACGGTCCTCGGCCTCGGCATGCAGCGCCGCGGCGATTGACGAGTAGCTATACGAGTCACGCATCGGATACGGACAGATGCCCATGCGCACGCCCGCTGCCTGGGGATACACAAGCTCAAATGAATCGGCCTTGGGGTCGGCAGGACCGGGCACAGTTGAGCGCGAAGCATTATCAGCGACATCGACATCGCCGCGAACAAGCCTGCCCTCGGCATCCAGCGAAGCGTTAGCCTCAGACGCCTGCTCGCCAAACGTAAAGTCCGACAGCGAGATGAGCTCGTAGTCGCCCGGCTGGGAGTTGTCGAACACCAAACGGTCGCTATCGAGCTGCGGCATGTCCAGACTGTCGGTCGGCAGGATGCGGCGCAGCACGTCGTAGGTCAGATCCGTCTCGACATCGAAGGTCGGCGCCGTCACCTTGCCGCGGCTCACGCCGGCGTCCATCGCCAAAATGACCAACTCGCGCGCTCGCGTCATGGCGACATAGAGCAGACGAGCCCGCTCCTCGAGCGAAAGCTGCAGGTCGGCGTTGCGCAGGCGGGCAAACGCCTCGGCGGGAGAGCCCGTCGCGCAGACGTCCTCCATAAGCTCCGGCGGCAGCCACAGCGACGTGCCCTTGCCCTTAAACGCGTGTTCAAACTGCTTTTTGACGTCATCGCCCTTCACGAAGGTCCCGTCGGCAAGCTTAACGCCATCGAAACGAGCCGGCAGCGCCACGACTTGCGCCCCACCGTCGACGCGACCCATCTGCGCCGCACCCGAGGACTTACGCACGCCAAAGCACTCGGCGACCGCCACGACCGGATACTCCAGACCCTTGGACGCATGCACGGTCATGATGCGTACCGCGCCGTCACCCTCCTCGTTGAGCGCGCCCGGGGCCTCCTTGCCCGCCAAGAAGCGGTCGAAGGCGAGCGCAATGGAGCGCGGCGAGTTGCCGAACTCGGCCTCCGCCTCGGCCACGGCGTCGAGAGCCTTGAGCACGTTGGCGGCAATGGCCTTGCCCTCGGGACCGCGCTGCGCCAGGCGCACGAACCAGCCGGAGGCATTGACCGCGTCGCGCGCGACGGCGGCGAACGAATCGCGCCCCACGCGACGAAGTGCGTAGCGTAGCACCTCGCGGGCGCGCGTCACGAGCGGCAAGCCCTGCAAGCCCGGCACGTCGAAATCGCTCATGATGCCCGCGTCGATATTCCGGCGCGAGGTCTCACCCGTCTCGCTATCGAGCTTGGTCGCCAGCGCCAGGAACTCCTGGGCGCCGAGCGCAAACATCGGCGAGGCCAGCAGCGGCATAAGGCCCTGCGCCGTATCGGCCGGATTGGCAAGCGCGCACACCAGGGCGCGCACCGTCTGCACCTCGGCTGCTTGGGCAAAGACCGAGCCGCCCGCGATGACGCAGTCGAGCCCCTGGTCGCGGAAGGCCTGCGCATAGACATCGGCGTTGGTCATGCGACCCAGCAGCAGGACCATGCTGCCCTGGGGCTGTTCTTTATCGGCAAGCGCGCGGAAACGCTCGGCAATCGCACGAGCTTTCGCCTGCGTTCGCTCCTGCGTGCTGCCACCGGCAACGAAGACCGCCTGGCGGCGCGAAGCCTTTGCCTTGAGCTTGTCCTCGCGATCGTCACTCGGCTCAAGATCCAAGAACCCCTGCATCAAACCACCAGTATCGCCGTCAAAGACGCGCGCCACATAGCGCAGCACCTCATCGTGGCTGCGGAAGTTGCGCACGAGCTTGACGAGCTCGCCGGCGGGGACATCGGAGACGGCAGCCGTCTCGGGCGCAGCAGAGGAGCCCACCTTGCGCTCCTGGCGACGGAATACCTCGACCTCGGCGCCACGGAAGCGGTAGATCGACTGCTGCGCATCGCCCACGGTGCACAGCGCGCGCTCCCCCGCGCCCGTCAGATAGCGAATCAGATCGACCTGCATCTGGTCGGTATCTTGGAACTCGTCAATCATGACCATCTTAAAGCGGCCCTCGTAGGCGGCTCGGATGGCGGGATAATCGCGCAGCGCCTCGTATGCCATGCGCAACAGATCGTTATTGTCGAGTGCGGACTGGTCAGCCTTGAGCGCACGGTACTCCGTCTCTACGGCACGGGCAAGCCCCGTCAGCGCATCAAGTGCCGGGTCACCGCAAGCCAGCACAATATTGACGAACGTGTCGGCAGCCTCTGCCTTGAGAAGCTCGACATTCTCCTTTGGGAACATCTTACTCGCCCGAGGCATGCTGCATGACATCATGAGCCGCGCCACATCCGCCATGGTCTTGCCGCTCGCCTCGAACGCGTCGATGGCCTCGAGCGCCACCTGCGCTTTCTCGGTCGTGGCCTTGCTTGCGCCCAGCGCCGCACGATAGGCATCGGCAAGCGCCGAGGTGTCGGCCTGGCCACGCGCCACGCACACATCGTCCATCCCGCCCGGCAGCTGGCTCGAGAGCTCCAGCAGGTCGCGCACCAGGCCTTTGATGGTGGTACCGGCGCCAAACTGCCCGCCCTCGCCCGCCATGGGATACCAAGCGTAGAGGGCCTTGAGCGAAGCGGCGAGCTCGGACGCGGCATCGGGCGCCGTCGCGCGCCCCAGCACATGCTCAACAGCCTGATCCATAAGCTCATCGGTATCGGTAAGCACCGTGAACTCGGGGTCGATGCCCAGCTCCAGCGCATGCGCGCGCAGGATGCGCGAGCACATGCCGTGAATGGTCGAAATCCAAGCGTCGTCGACCGTCAGGGCCTCCTCGTCCATCCCCTCGTCGATAAGCGCACGGCGCACGCGGTCGCGAATCTCGGCCGCAGCGTCTTTGGTAAAGGTAATGGCGAGCACTTGGTCCAGATGCTCGACAAACGGACCGGATTCGGGCGAGAGCGCGTAGACGATGCGGCGCGTAAGGGTAAAGGTCTTGCCCGAACCGGCGCCCGCCGAGACAAACAGCGGGCGGTCGAGCGTTTTGACGACTTGCAGCTGTTGCGGCATCAAAGTCGAAAGATCCATGGTCTACACGTCCCTCCTTACAAACGTTCCTTCGTGGTTATACGAGCAGCGCGCATGCGCGGCCTGCGCCGACGTCGGATCGACAGCGGCGACGTCGCCCGCCTCGAGTTCGCGCAAGCGCTCGGCGATGCCGGCCTCCACGCGGTCGAGCAGCGCATCGAAGTCCATGTTGCCGCCCTCGCCCGGAAAGCCCTTCTTAAGGCCCGGAATGCGGCCGTCACCGCGCTCTTCCTCGAGCAGCTCGGCGCTCGCGGCACCGCGCAACGCCGGCTTGCCGCCCTTGGTCGAAAAGTAGAGCGCCGCGCGGGTGTCCAAATCCAGCGCCCGGCGCATGGCCTGCGCGTAGATGAGTGTCTGGGTATGGGGCGGTAGCCAGCGCGGATCATCGATGGGGGCCTCACCCGACTCCTCGTCGCGAACCGTGGGGTCGGCGAGCTTAAACTCCTCGACACCCGAACGATGCTTGTAGTCGATTACCACGGCGCGATTCTCGGCATCCACATCCACGCGGTCGATGCGCCCGCCGAGCGGCCAGCCGGCATACTCAACTTTAAGATCGTTAAAGGCAAACTCCAGATAGCGCGGAGCAAAGGGGGCAAGCGCCTCGGACTCGTAGGCAAGCACGCCCTCCAGCTGCGGCAAAATCTCGGCCACCTGCCGCTCCTCCACCGGGGAGAGCGGCACAAGCGGGCCCTCCGTGCCTCGCTTGCCGGCGTGCTCGGCCAACGTCTCGTCAAAGATCTCGCGCAGCAGCTCCTGAGCGCGCGGCAGATTCTCGGGCGTCACGCGCTCCATGCCCTCCTGGGGCAGACGGGCATGCAAGTGTTCCAGCACGTCGTGGACAAAGTTGCCCTTCTCCATATTGCCAAAGCCAGCGTCGATCGACTGGGGCTTCACGCGGTACGAGACGAACCAGCATAGCGGGCAGGTCGAATAGGCCTCGATCTGCGAGGCAGACGTCAGGCGCGGCACCAGCGGCGCATCCTCGCCCTCGCCATCGCGACGACGCAGGACCAAATACGGAATGGCTTCATCGCTCAGATGCTGAGGAGCTTCGCAGGTCACGCGCTCGCGCCTAAGACCTTCGCCTGCCGCGGGATCGAAGTCCCTTACGATATCGCCCTCACCCACGCACTTCGCCTTGTCGGCGCCAACGGCCTTAGCGTCGTCAGCGGCCTTGTCGGCGTCAGCGGCCTTAGCATCGTTAGCGGCCTCGGCATGCGCCCGCAACTCGGTCCACACGGCCGCCGGATAGCACTCGCGCGCCTGACGATCGTGGGTCACACGGGCGAGCGTAACCGGACCACGCGACGCTTGTATCGCGCGGCCAAAGCGTGCGCGCAGCAAGGCCGCAGGCTCAAGCGTCACACCGCTGCGATCTAACTCTGCCGTCAGCGTTGCCAGCGGGCCCTCCTCATGTGAGAGCGGATAACTGTCCAGGTCGACGTCGGCAAACAGCACGGCATCGTAGCTGCCGGGGCGCAGGGCCGCCGCATCGGCAAGCGAAGCAAAGCGAACCTGGGCGCGTGGCGCACGGTCAACCTCGTAGGTCTCGTAATCGTAGGCGGCGCTACGCTTGTCCACCTTGGTGCGAATGTCATCGAGCACGGGCACGGTCGCGGCCTGCGACACGTCGAGCGCGCGAGCATCGTTCATAAGGATGTCGATCCCGTGGCGCAGCAGGGCCACCTCCGCCTGGCGACGGGCCTGACCGTCGAGACCACCAAGCGCGCGATCGGGCAGTGCCTCGGCAACGGCAAGCATGGCCTTGAGCGCCGTCACGGGCTTGTCGCGCCACAGCGCCTGGAACACGTCCGAGACCACGCACGGCACGTTCTTAAACCAGTTCTCGTCGCTCGCCGCTTTACGCGCGCCCCTCACCTGGCCCTGCACGCTCTGCAGCAGGCTCTTGACGCCCGCAGTGGTCTTGCTGCGCGACAGTCGCATGTTCTTATCGAAGGTTCGCGCGCTGGCGGCATCGGCGCCCGAAAGCGGACTGTAGATCCAGTCAGTAAGCTCCGGGGCGGGCCACCACTCGGTCTTGGAGGCGGTGCCCTCGTCGGCGGCCTTCATGCGCTCGATCAGATTGGCGAGCGCCGTGAACTGCCTGCCCGCAATGGATTGGGAAAACGCCGTGAACTCGGCCGTCTCGGCAGCAACGTGGCGCGCCGCCAAACGGGCAGCGAGTTCGCCGAACAGCTGGGGTGCCCGGGCGGAAACCACGAGCACGCGCGTGGGGTCGGCGGGTGTTGCAGCAGCTTTATCGTCCTTGGACTCCTTGTGCGCTTTCACCAACTTATCGATGACGTCCGCATAAGCATGGGCACGGGCATGGGGGCCGGCGACCTCAATAAAGGCAGGCTGAGCAGCGGACTTGGAGGCAGTCTGGGGCGCGGCGGCGCCCTCCCCCAGCGGCGCGATCTCAAACAGCACACCGCGGACATCAAATGCCGCGGCAAGCTCCTCGCGCATCGCCGCTTGCTCGCGGGCAAGCAGCACGACAACCTCTCCCCCGTTGTTTGCCACGGCGGACAGCAGCTCGAGCAGGCTATACGTAAATGACGTGACGCCGCACACGCAAACGGCGCGGGCGCACCCCGGCAGGTTGTCGGCCAAAGCGCCGGCCATAATGTCAGCCGCCTCGCAGGGCTCGACCATATCTCGACGGTCCAAACCGCGCGCATAGGCGCACAAAAGTTCAAACACGCGAGCCTCGGCGTCGCTTTTGGGCTTGGGCTTGCAAACGTTGTCGCAGCAACGCTCGGCGCCTGTCCCTGCCACACCCGGCAGCACATCGCGAGCCATACGCGCGAGCATACGCACCGTGCCCTGGCTGCGCGAAAGCGGCTGCAGGTCGGCGTCGTCGAGGCGCGCTACCATGTCCGAAAACAGCATCTGGCGTTGCAGGTTGTCCACGAAACCGCGCCCGTCGCCCAAAAGCTCCCAAAGCGAGCGAAGCCACGATGTAGGCGTCTTGTAGTCAATACCCAGCGAAACGCCGGCTTCCGCCGCATCATGACGGCACAGGTCGAGCTCGGCAAACGTTGGCGCCAGCAGCACGGCACGCCCGTGGCGGGCAATAAGGTCGGCAAGCAGCGCCGCCTCGGCATCGCTCAAATCCGCGCCGGCGTTGGTGGTATAGATTCGAACAGGCATGGTCCTCCACTCAAACCGTTCGCAATATTCAATGTTTCCATCCTACCCGCCCGCGCGGACAGATTTGCCCCACGCCAACAGATTTGACCCCTTGGAGACGGAGGAAAATGGATCACCGAGGAGGTCAGTCTAACCCAGTGATCCGTTTTCCTCCGTCCCCAAAGGATCAAAAAACCGCCCCCGAAGGGACGGTTCTGCGCAATTCGTTTTTACCGCTGGCCTACTCGCCATCCTCCAGCTTGATGAGGATCTTGCGATAGCCGCCGTACTCGCCGTTGAGTGCCTTGGACACGCGGCTCACCGTAGTGGACGAAGCGCCGGTGCGGGCCTGAACCTCAACATAAGGCTCGCCCTCATCCAGATAACGCGCAACCTGCAGACGTTGCGAAAGATCGCAGATCTCGCGCGGCGTGCAGATATCGGTCAAAAACGCCTGGATATCCTTCTCGTCATCCAAAAGACTAAATGCGTGGACCAGCTGCTTGACATCAGGCTTGTCAAACATGTTCTCGATATTCATCGATCACCGCCAAACCCGCCAAAAGGCATCGAAGTTGATACTGACATCGGACATCGTTCGCCCGTTCTATGCAATAGGGCAACGCCTGTGGCTTTTGCCCGTAGCAGTGTAGCACACCACCAAACTAAAGCGACAAGACTCTCTGCCAGCGGCGCGTTTTCTAGGACGAACGCCGTTTTGAAACCGAATACGCACGCAAGCTCCATGATTATCTGAGACAATGGGCGCCCAAACAGGGCCGTGCCCGCGCATCTATCCGAGTTGCAAAGGCACGTGCCTCTCACGCCTCTTTGACACGTCTTGCGCAAGAAAGGATTTCCACCATGCGCTTTATGCTTAACTGGCTCTTTACCTCAATCGCCATCGCGATCGCAACGTTTCTCGTCCCCGGCATTCAGCCCTTCGGCATAGCCGACGCCTGGGTTTGTTTTGCCTTCGTGGGACTGTTCCTCAACATCGTCGACTCGCTCGTCAAGCCGTTCCTGACGGTCATCTCGCTGCCGCTCACTATTATCACGCTTGGTATTTTTCAGCTCGTAGTCAACAGCTTTATGCTCGAGCTGGCCAGCTACCTGTCGGTCAATCTGCTGGGCGCGGGTATCTCCATTGCCAGCTTTGGATCGGCCTTTATGGGCAGCATCCTGGTATCCATCATGCGCAGCATTCTCGACAGCGTCGCCAGGAACTAAAGCGACCGGATTCGGACCGCCACAACACACCTAAAGAAGGCCGTCCATCGCAACGATGGACGGCCTTATCATTTGTCGAGCCTCAGAGGGCAAGAAAATCCAGCATTTCCGCCCCGTCCCCAAATGACAGGTGGGGCTAGATGACATAGTCGTAGCCCTCGTTGGGGGCTACGAGCGCATCGAGCGTCACGCCGTCGAGGTAGTCGTTAATGAGCTTGTCCAGGTTCTTCCACACGTCGAGCGTGGGGCACTCGTCCGAACGCGAGCAGCCCTTGCAGTCGCCGTCTAGGCATGCGACCGGCGCCAGGCTGCCCTCGGTCAGGCGCAAGATCTCGCCCACCGTGTACTGCTCGGGCGGGCGCGTGAGCACATAGCCGCCGCCCTTGCCGCGCATGCCCGAGAGCATGTTGGCGCGCACGAGCGTAGCCAAGATGTTCTCGAGATATTTCTCGGAAATCCCCTGTCGCGCCGCGATCTCTTTGAGCGGGATGCGACCGGCCGCCTGGTGCTCGGCCAGGTCAACCATAACGCGCAGGGCATATCTGCCCTTAGTGGAAACCAACATATATATAGCTGCCTTTCGGTCTCTTAGTCCGTTGAAATTCTAGCCGAAAAATTGGCTTTGAAAATACCCGTTCCGGTCAAGATGGTTAATCAACTTGCAATAATCTCCTATTTCCTATTGCATTACTAGGATTTAGTGTCTACTATGCTTTCCAACAGCTAAACGAACAGCCTATAAGGTTTGTGGGTTTAGCTGCTAGACACACCGTAAAACCACACGGTATCCAGTCATTTGAACACTTTGGAGGTTCATCATGAGCAAGGTTTACACGTCCATCGATCAGCTTATCGGCCACACCCCGCTTCTGGAGCTCACCCACTATGAGGCCGACGAGGACCTCAAGGCCCGCGTGCTCGTCAAGCTGGAATACTTCAACCCCGCCGGGTCCGTTAAAGACCGCGTCGCCAAGAACATGATTGACGAGGCCGAGAAGGCAGGCAAGCTCGTGCGCGGCGGCGACTACACCATCATCGAGCCCACGAGCGGCAACACCGGCGTCGGCATCGCCTCGGTGGCGGCGGCTCGCGGCTACAAGGTGATCATCACCATGCCCGAGACCATGTCCGTCGAGCGCCGCAAGCTGATGCAGGCATACGGTGCGCAGCTCGTGCTCACCGACGGCTCCAAGGGCATGAAGGGCGCTATCGCCAAGGCCGAGGAGCTGCAGAAGGAGACCCCCAACAGCATACTCGCCGGCCAGTTTGTGAACCCTGCCAACCCCGCCATCCACAAGGCCACGACCGGCCCCGAGATCTGGGACGACACCGACGGCAAGGTCGACATCTTCGTCGCCGGCGTCGGCACCGGCGGCACCGTGACCGGCGTGGGCGAGTTCCTCAAGGAGCAGAACCCCGAGATTAAGGTCGTCGCCGTCGAGCCCGCCACCTCCCCGGTGCTCTCCAAGGGCCAGGCCGGCCCGCACAAGATCCAGGGCATCGGCGCCGGTTTTGTGCCCGACGTCCTTGACACCCAGGTCTACGACGAGATCATCCCCGTCGAGAACGACGACGCCTTTGCCACCGGCCGCGCCGTGGGCCACAAGGAGGGCGTGCTCGTGGGCATTTCGTCCGGTGCCGCCGTGTGGGCCGCGCTGCAGCTGGCCAAGCGCCCCGAGAACGAAGGCAAGACCATCGTGGCGCTGCTCGCCGACACCGGCGAGCGCTACCTGTCTACGGCGCTCTTCCAGGACTAGAGCTTCTCGTTCTTAGAACGAGTCCAAGGCACGCCGGTCTCCCCTCTCTTCTGGCAGCCTGAGCTCATCCCAACAGGGTGTCCCACAGGACGCCTGAACTTGCTACAATGTCTGCGGCGCGGAACCAGCCTCCCGCGCCGCTTTTCTTTTTTGGCCACATGCCACCAAGGAGAACCTCCCCATGCACAATAAGCGCGTGCTCGTCGCCATGAGCGGCGGCGTCGATTCCAGCGTGACCGCGTATCTGCTCAAAAGTCAGGGCTACGAATGCGTCGGTGCCACCATGCGCCTCACCTGCCCCGCACCCGACCCCGCCACGGGTATGAGCAAAGTCGACCGCGACATCGCCGACGCGAAGGCAGTTTCCGAGCGCCTGGGGATACCCCACCATGTGCTCGACTTGCAGCAAACCTTCGACCGCAACGTGATCGAGCGCTTTGTGAACACCTATCGGGAGGGGCTGACGCCCAATCCGTGCATTATCTGCAACCGCCACATTAAGTTTGGCGCGCTGCTCGATACGGCGCTGGACATGGGCTGCGACTACATCGCAACGGGACATTACGCCAAAACAAGCCAGGCGGCAGACGGCACCTGGCAGCTGCATCGCGGCGAGGACCCCAAAAAGGACCAGAGCTACTTTTTGTATTCGCTTACGCAGGAGCGCCTGGCGCGCACGATTTTTCCGCTGGCAGGCTTGGACAAAGAGTGCGACGTGCGCCGCATTGCCGCCGAACAGGGCTTTGTTAACGCCAAGAAGGCCGAAAGCGAGGATATCTGCTTTATTCCAGACGGTGACTACGCGGGCTATATCGAGCGCCGCTGCGGACATCCCGCTGCACCGGGCGACATTGTGTGGCGCGACGGCAGCGTGGTCGGGCGCCACAACGGCGCGCTGCGCTACACCATCGGCCAGCGCAAGGGCCTGGGCGTCGCAATGGCGCATCCCGTGTATGTGACTGGTGTCGACGCCGCCAACAACACCGTGCATCTGGGCGAGGCCGAGGACCTGACCGCCGCTGCCCTCACGGCCAACGACTGGATCTGGAGTGCGCCGGACGCACGCATGGAGGCGGAGCTCGACGCCGGCGGCATTCGCGTAGGCGCCAAGTACCGCTACCGTCAGAAAGACCAGGCAGCGACCCTTACGCGTGACGAAGACGGGCAAATGCTGCTAACTTTTGACGAGCCGCAACGAGCCATCGCCCCCGGCCAAGCCGTTGTAGTCTACCGCGGCGACATCGTCCTGGGCGGCGGCACGGTGACCGGCGCCATCCAGTAGCCACGGGATTATCGCCGCACGTGTCGAAGTACCTCAACAGCGGCACCAACCTCGATTACGCGACGCTCAAGGCCGCGGTGAATGGCCTCGAGTCGACCCTCCGCCGTCGCCCACTCGCTCTGCGAAAGAATCTCGATCGCTTCATCAACAAATCCGTTGAGCCGCGACGAATCGAACCAATCGAGCAAATCCGCAAGCGCCAGCTGGACGGAAGGGTCGGGCCCAAACGGCTTGGCGGCAAACCCAAACTCCCCGGCTACGAGCACAGCGGTTGGCACGTTATACCACAGGCAGTTGCCGCTATCGAACAGCGGAGCAAGCCTTACCTCCAGGGTATCGACGTTGCGGATGATGCCAAAGTTTCGCCAATGGCGGTCGCTGTTGGCCAAAAGGGCATCGCAGACAATCATCTGCGACATAGACCTTCTCACAGCGGCCTCATCGGCACCATGCTTGCCGAGGTAGCGACAGTACCGGTCGTACGTCGAGTTTCCCCGCTGACTACCAAGTACGCCCTTAACGTAAACAGCCGGAACGTATTCCTCGCGGCCGTCAAGAAAGTCGTCGCACAGACACACAGGGCCATCGAATATGCGCTCAACCGTGTAAGGAACAAACTCCCCCTTGGAAAGCAAGCGACGATGTAGAGCCGTTGCAACCGCCTCGTTAAAGGGACGCTGATCGTCCATCCCGCACCCTTTAGCCAAAACGCGAATGCCGTTTCGGATCATCCACGATTTAGGGAGCTCGCCCTCGGACGTGTTATCCGGATTTTTTAGACCGATGCCTTCCAGCCAACCCGAACGCTCTTCGGGCGCCGATCGCTCAAATTCGTTCTCAAAGTAATTGATGTTTTGCCATTTGAGTTCGGCGCAATCGGCCGGCCGCAGCCAATAACAATCCGAAAGCGATAGGCCCAGGCACCGAACCGGAACCTCGATGCCACTGGCAATTCCCAGCTCGCGGTAGCGCGAGATAAGCCCAGGGCGAACATCGGGCACCGACCGATGCCCCCACCACGCGTTGAGCTCCCGCTTATTCACCGTTGGAGAAAAGCTCGAACACGTGCCAAACGGCATTCGTTGCGTATCGAGGACCTCGGCGATTTCGAAGGGAAACTCGCGCGTCGGATCAAATGAGACATGCGCGACCTCATGGTCGGCCGACATCAGCGTAAACTTGCGCCCCACATCGGCTGCAGGACGGCGCCCTCGTTTGCGGACCTTTTGATAGGCGATCGCAGAATTGTACTCGACCATCTTCCGGCCGCCCACAATATCGCACACAAGCGTCCCCGATGCGGCAAGTTGCGATATGCGGGCTTTCGTAACGCCCAACAGGCGGGCGGCATCACCCATAGATAAGTACTCAGACGTGTCCATACACCGCATCACCTCGTTAAGTAATTTACACGTTTAGTTAATAGATTTCAGACATCATAATACTAAACGACCAAAAGCGGAAAAAGGCCCGAGAAATCGGGCCTTAGCGATTGGCCAGCTGAGTCGCAAGCTGCTCCCCTAGCGCTGAACGTAGGCACGAACCAGCTCGTAGGTATTGCGCACGCCGTCGATGTGGCTGCGCTCGTAGTTGTGGCTCGCATACACGCCGGGGCCGATCAGACCGTGGCGAATGTCATAGCCGGCCGAGAGCGTGGCCTCGACGTCCGAACCGTAATGCGGGTACACGTCGATGGCATAGTCGAGCTCAAGCTCGCGCGCGATGTTGGACAGCGTCGTCACCAGGTCGTAGTTGTACGGACCACCCGAATCCTTGGCGCAAATCGACACCATGCGCTCGGTGCAGCCCAGGTCGTCGCCCACGCAGCCCATGTCAACGCTGATCATCTCGCGCGTATCGGCCGGCACGAAAGCGCCGCCGTGACCGACCTCCTCGTACACGGTAAAGAGCAGCGACACCTTACGCGAGAGGGTCACCTCGCCGTCGGCAACGGCGCGAGCCAAACCCAGCAGAATCGACGCCGACAGCTTGTCATCCAGGAAGCGGCTCTTGATGTAGCCACTCTCCGTCACCGTGGTGCGCGGATCCATAGCGATGATATCGCCCGTCTGAATACCCAGCTCGAGCACATCGTCTTTGCTGTCAACGTTCTCGTCGAGCAAGATCTCCATGTTCTTCTCGATGGTCTTGACCGGTTCATCGGCCACGTGCGCCGAAGGCTCGGTGTTGAGGACCACACCCGTATACACATTGCCGTCACGCGTGTAGACGGTGCAGTTCTCGCCATCGGCCGTAGACCACTGGTGCCCGCCGAGCGTCGTGGGACGCAAGCGACCATTGTCCTTAATGGAGCGCACCATGGCGCCCAGGGTATCGACATGGCTCGCCAATACGAGCGGCTCGCCCTCGCCGCCAAGTTCAACCAGCACGTTACCCTTATTAGAACGCTCAGGCCCAAAGCCCATATCGCGCAGGGTCTCCATTAGATAATCAGTCGCCGCACGGGTATAGCCCGTAGGCGAAGCAATCGAGGTAAGCGCCTTCAACTGCTCAGCAATATAGGAGAGCGTAGAATCCATCTGGGACACCAAAGTCACCCTTTCATATCGAATTAAACCCACAGCAACAATACCACCACGCACATTTATTTACCCAGAGAGACAACCCATCGAGCTCCCCAGAGCTGCGCCCGTCACGATAACGAGCCGGCAGGCCCCTGCCCGTTAGCCCCACAATCTTTCCGCAGGACGGAGGAAGCCCCCGCCGCACGAAGTGCGCAGCGGGGGCTTCCGACATGTCCGAGGACGATTCTGGGGCTAACGGGCGGGGGCCCGCCGAACCAAGTTAGGCAGCCGGGCAGATCTTCTTGAAGAGCTCGATAACGTCGTCGAGCGTCGCCTCGCGCGGGTTGCCCGGGAAGCAGGCGTCGGCCATGGCGTCCTTGGCCAAGACCTCGATCTCGTCGGCCTTCATGGCCTCGCAGACATGCGGGATGTTCACGTCGGCGGAAAGCTGCTTGACGGCGGCGATAGCGGCGTCAGCAGCCTCGTCGGTGCTCATGCCCGTGGTGTCAACGCCCATGGCGACGGCGACCTTGGCCAGGCGCTCGGCGCAAACCGGCTTGTTGAACTCCATGGCGATCGGCAGCAGCATGGCGCAAGCGACGCCGTGCGGGGTATCGTAGTGAGCGGACAGGGTGTGGGCCATGGCGTGATCGATGCCCAAGCCGACATTGGAGAAGCCCATGCCGGCGACATACTGGCCAAGAGCCATGCCCTCGCGGCCGGAGCCGGGCTGGCCGGACTTGGCCTCGGCGACGGAGTCGCGCAGGTTCTCGCTGATCAGCTTAATAGCCTCGAAGTGGAACATGTCGGAGAGCTCCCAAGCGCCCTTGGTGGTGTAGCCCTCGATGGCGTGGGTCAGGGCGTCCATGCCAGTGGAAGCGGTCAGGCCGGCGGGCATGGAAGCCATCATGTCGGGGTCGACGACGGCGACCTCGGGGGCGTCGTTGGTGTCGACGCACACGAACTTGCGGACCTTCTCGGGGTCGGTGATGACGTAGTTGATGGTCACCTCAGCAGCGGTACCGGCGGTCGTCGGCACGGCGATAGTGAACACGGCATGGTTCTTGGTGGGAGCAACGCCCTCGAGGCTGCGGACATCGGCAAACTCAGGGTTGTTGATGATGATGCCGATGGCCTTGGCGGTGTCCATGGAAGAGCCGCCACCGATGGTCACGATAGCGTCAGCCTCGGCGGCCTTGAAGGCCTCGACGCCGTCCTTGACGTTCTGGATGGTGGGGTTGGGCTTGATCTCGGAGTAGAGGCTCCAAGCGATGCCGGCGGCGTCGAGCTCGTCGGTCACCTTGGCGGTAACGCCAAACTTGACCAGGTCGGGATCGGAGCAGACGAAGATCTTCTTGTAGCCGCGACGCTGGAGCTCGCCGGGGATCTCCTTGATGGCGCCGGAACCATGATAAGAGATGGTATTGAGAACGAAACGATTAGCCATTGATAGCCTCCCATCGTGTGCGGGGCATCCATTACGCCCCACGCTATGAGTCCCATCCTAACGCTTTTGAAACAAAAAACGCGTGAGAACATCAAAAGTGTTAAAGCGTTTCAACAGATGATGAAAAATATTGCGGCAAAGGGACAGCCCCTTTGCCGCATTCGGTTACTTTCGGCAGCCCTCTTTCCAAGCCTCGGCCGCAACCTTCCAGCGTAAGCGCAAATCGCGCTCGCGGTCGATGAACATGATGGCAAACGCGACAAACAGCAGCAAGCTCGCCACGACGATGGCGTGCAGGCCCATGCGCTCAATACACCAGTTGCCCAACACGGCGCCAAACACAAAGGTAAAGATCACGCCAAAGTACAGCAGGCCGTTTTCCAAAAAGCCGCGCCTGTGGGTGATGATGTAATCGTCCACGTTTTGCAGCGCGTTGCGCAAGTTGCCGATGCACATGGTCGTAGCGATGCCGTGACCGTGGATCTTGCGGAAGCTCTCAACTTGCATACCGCAGGCAAACGAGGTGAGGCAGTTGGCGAGCAGGTTGAAATTGCCGCCGGGGATAAAGCTCACGCCCAGCAAGATAACGGCTTCAAAGAACACCGTCACTTGGCGCCAGTGAATCACGCTGCCAAACCGCTCGTGTACCAGATCGGCAAGCATAATGCCCACGGCAAACGACACCACGGGGAAGAAATAGCGTCCCGCAAGTGCCCAGTTGCCCTCCGAGATGCTCACGCCCACGAGCAGGATGTTGCCTGTCTGCGCGTTGGCGAAAACATGATCGCGCCCAATGTACGAATAGACGTCCATAAAGCCACCGGCGAGCGCCAAGATAATGCCCAGCTCGATGGACTCCGATATCTGTTTGGCACGCTGCATCGTCGTGCATCCTCCTTGTTGACGACTCTCTCGTGCGTTGGCGGAAACATAGCCGCCGTTCATACTGTAACCCATTGACAACATGGTGTGCGCGCGAGACGGGTTCTCCAACGCGCAGATACACAGTCTGGAAACAAACAGCGGGCGCGGCGCCGACACCCGACGCCTCGTGTACTCCACCAGTCTTTTTAGCGCCGTCCCAAAAAGACTGGTTACAATTACGTGCAGCATACAGACACCGGGAGGGATCGTGGCAAAAAAGCCTCAGCACGCTCAGAACAACCAGCGCAGTCAACAGGGCAAACAGGGCCAGCAGCAAAAGCGTGGCGGTAAGGCGCAGGCCACGGTCGCCCGCACCAAGCATTCCCAAGCGACGCCCGCCCGCCCCTGGCGACCGGGCCGCGATAAGTTCCTCCCCGTCAGCCGCGCCGACATGGATGCGCGCGGCTGGGACCAGTGCGACTTTGTCTACATCTGCGGCGACGCCTACGTGGACCATCCCAGCTTTGGTATGGCCATCGTCAGCCGCGTACTCGACGCACACGGCTACAAGGTGGGCATCATCTGCCAGCCCGATTGGACCGACCCCGCCAGCATCACCGTGCTCGGCGAGCCGCGCCTGGGCTTTCTCGTCAGTGCCGGCAACATGGACTCCATGGTCAACCACTATTCGGTGACCAAGCACCGCCGCCACACCGACGCCTACACTCCCGGTGGCGAGGAGGGGCACCGTCCCAACCGAGCTGTCACGGTCTACGGCAACCTCATCCGCCAGACGTTCAAGGACGCCCCCATCATCATCGGCGGCATCGAGGCGAGCCTGCGCCGCCTGGCCCACTACGACTACTGGCAGGACAAGCTCAAGCGCTCGGTACTGCTCGACTCGGGCGCCGACATCCTCATCTACGGCATGGGCGAGCACGCGATCGTCGAGATCGCCGACGCGCTCGACGCGGGACTGCCCGTCGATCAGATCACCTATATCAACGGCACCGTCTACCGCACAGGCTCGCTCGACGAGGTCTACGACTACGATCTGCTGCCCAGCTGGGACGACCTTACCGCCGACAAGCTCAACTACGCGCGCAGCTTTAACGTGCAGCAACAGAATATGGACCCCATCACCGGGCATCGCCTGGTAGAGCCCTACCCCAACAGCGTCTATGTGGTGCAAAACCCGCCGTCGGCGACGCTCACTACCGATGAGATGGACGAGGTGGCCGAACTCCCCTACGCACGCGACTGGCATCCCGATTACGACGCGGCGGGCGGCGTGCCGGCCTTTGCCGAGATCAAGTTTTCCATAAGCTCCAACCGCGGCTGTTTTGGTGAGTGCTCGTTTTGCGCCCTCACCTTCCACCAGGGCCGCGTGTTGCAGATGCGCAGCCACGACTCGATCATGCGCGAGGCCGAGCTGCTCACGCGCGATCCCGAGTTTAAGGGCTATATCAACGACGTGGGCGGACCGACGGCCAACTTTAGCCGCCCCGCCTGCGACAAGCAGCTCAAGCACGGCGTGTGCAAGAACAAGCGCTGCCTGTGGCCGAGCGTGTGCAAGAACATGGTGGTCGACGAGACCGGCTACACGCAGCTGCTGCGCGACCTGCGCCAGCTGCCGGGCGTCAAGAAGGTCTTCGTCCGCAGCGGCATCCGCTTTGACTACACCATGGCCGATGCCTCGGACGAGTTTTTGCGCGAGCTGCTGGAACACCATGTCTCGGGCCAGCTGCGCGTAGCGCCCGAGCACGTGAGCGACGCGGTACTGTCCGTGATGGGCAAGCCGAGCCGAGCTGTCTACGACGCATTCTGCCGTAAATTTGAACGCTTGAATCGCGAATACGGACTCAAGCAGTACGTGGTGCCGTATCTGATCTCGAGCCACCCCGGCTCAACGATGAAGGAAGCCGTGGACCTTGCCGAAGCCGTGCGCGACATGGGTTACATGCCCGAGCAGGTGCAGGACTTCTACCCCACACCGTCCACCATGTCGACGTGCATGTACTACACCGGCGTGGACCCGCGCACCATGAAACCGATCTATGTGGCGCGCGACCCGCACGAGAAGGCCATGCAGCGCGCGCTCATCCAGTATCGCAAGCCCGAGAACTACAAGCTGGTACGCGAGGCGCTGGAAAAGGCTGGCCGTCGCGACCTGATCGGCTACACCAAGCATTGCCTGATCCGTCCCGTGCCGCCGCGCCCGGGCGAGACGTCTGCTGGCGGTGGGCATGGCGCAGGCAAGAAGGGCGGCAAGGCCCACGGTGGCGCCGCTGGCAAGGGGCCTAAGGGCAGCAAGGGGCACAGCGGCATGTCGCGCGCGCAGAACACTGCCGGGCGCAACCGTGCAGCTCAGGGGCGTCAGGGTGCCAACGGAGGCGGACGCCGCAATTAGTGCGGGAATGCGGTAGATGTGCTCACAGCGCTCTGCTGGCACGCTTGGCGCAGCGAGCGCATTGCCTCCACCAGGATCACGCCGGCGATCGCGACCGTAATTGCCACGTCGAACGGCGTGTTCACAAACCACAGCAGCCCCATGAGATACGACCCGGCATTAAAGGCAAAGTGCAGCAGGATCGTGTAGCGGAGCTTTCCGGTGGTCACGAACACCCAACCAAAAATGAGGCCGGCAGCGCCCGCATAGCAGCCCTGCACCCAGTTCATATGCATAAAGCCAAAGATGGCCGCCTGCAGCACGATTGCCGCGGCGATACCCCACGTGCTTGGGGCCGCCCAGGGCACCATGGCGCCGTCTTGCGCGTTCGCGCGGCGCCGGCGCTTCCAGAGCGAACGGCACTGTGGATTAAACGCACGCAGCGAAAACTCAAAGATGATGCCGCGCACCAGCAGTTCCTCGCAAAACGGAGCGCCGAGCACCGTGGTCAGGACGGCAAGAAGGCTGGTATCGCCCATGCCCGTTTCCTCGACGAGCTCGCTATAGTCTGCCGCGACCTCGGGCAGCAGCGACAGCACGCCGTCGCATAGGTAGCTAATGACCACCTGCATGGATAGGCCGATCACGACAACGCAGGCAATGCGCTTCCATGCCGCGCTTGCTCCCCCACCGAGCGGGCGCTCGCCTTGCCGGCGTGCCATGAAGGAGCGGGGCCACAGATAACGCCACCACAGCAGCGCCATCAAAAATGACGCCGTCTGAGCGGCAGCCTGGAACCATTGAATATCGAGGTTGTCGATCGGGAAACCCGTCAGCACCGACACGGCATCGAGAACTGAAAACAGAACCACGCTCAGGGCTATATCGGCAGCGACAACGCCAAAACAGGCAAGCGCCCACGCCATCGCATTGAGCATGCCAACCTCCTCAAAACCCGGCACTTAGGGACGTTCCTTAACTGCCGGCTGAAAAGGAACGTCCCCAAGTGCCGGCAGTTTGGGACAGTCATTGTTGATGAGAATCGGGCGCAGCGCCAAAAGCCCCGCTCGGCGAGATGTCGAACGGGAAGGTGCCGCAGCGATTGAAAGCGGCGATGAACATGCGGATGGCGTTGGACGGTGTGGTGCCCACGAGCTGGGTTGCCGCCGCGAAGGCCGCCTTTTCCTCGGGCAAAACCTTCGCGACAACCGGGGTCATGTGTTCTGCCATGGCGCTTCCTTTTTGAAACGACGGTGGTGCGGATAGATGCGGGCCACGCGGCTGGGCGACGGGCTGTGAAGGCAACCCGATTGGCCCGCATCTGGAGTTTGTTCTACGGCGTTGGTATTACTTGGTAATCCTAAGTATTACCCCGTAGATAGAATACCATACCCGACCCCATGGAGACAGAAGAAAACGAATCATTTTATTGTTGAGTTAGCGCCTGAAATGGCTTTTAGAGCGTGATGATATCCGAGATATCGAGGGCCCGAGCGTCAGCGGCATCGTGCGTGGCAAGCAACAGCATGCGGCCGTCGAGCAAGTCGAGCACGACCTCGGCGCATGCGTCGCGCGCAGCGATGTCTAGACCGGTAAAGGGCTCGTCCAGAATCACTGCGCCGCCCGGGCACAGCAGGGCTCGGGCAATCTCGACGCGACGACGCTGCCCACCCGAGAGCTCAGCCACGCGTGCATGCACATCGATCCCCGGTACCAGCAGGCGCAACAGGGCTGCGGCACTCGAGGCATCCACGCGCGCGTCGGCGCACACCAGCACATTATCCAAGGCAGAAGCGTCCTCGACCAGGCGCACATCCTGAAACACCATGGAGCACGGTGCGCACTCCCCCGCCGTCAGCGCAAGCAACGTCGACTTGCCCACGCCCGAAGCGCCCATCACACAGGTGCGTCCACCGGCGGGCACATGAAGCACCAGCCCGTCGAGCGCCGGCGCCCAAGGCGCGCGATCGCCCACGGCAAGCGCAAGCTCCGCTGCAGCACCATCGCTCGCAGCCCCTGTACGCCCGCGCAGTCCATGCCCATGCGCCCGCACGGCAGTTCGCCACGCCACGGGCCCCGAAGCCCGCAGCAACCACACCAGCACGCGCTCGCATGCCCACGATGCCGCCACGACCAGCACGGTCCACGCCAGCAGGTCAGCCGTCTCGATGAGCAGCTTCGCCTGATAGATGCGCTCGCCCACGGTGCCCGTCGCCATGCCGATGAGCTCCGCCGCCACGCCGGCCTTCCAGCTCATGCCGATCACGGCACGCGCGCACGAAAGCACAAACGGCAGGACCTCGCGCCAGGTATGGGCGCAAAACAGACGCCAACCCCGCACGCCATGCAGATGAAACATCTGCTCCAGCGACTGATCAACCTGCGTCAAACCCTCGACCAGCGAAAAATACACGCCCGGCAGCGCCATCAAAAAGACCGCGGCGATGCTCACGCGCGCCGACCCCAACCAAATGAGCAGCAGGACCACCACGCAGGCAACCGGTGTCGCCTTAACAAACGAAAGCGCAGGCGCCACCAAGCGGGCAAACGTCAGCGACCGCACCGAGGCTCCCGCCATCACGACGCCGCACACCGCGGCAAGCGCCAGCCCGCCCAAGATACGCGCACCCGAGCCTGCCAGAATCGCCCATGTGCCGGCATCGCATACCAGTCGTAGCAACGCCACCACGACAGCGCCCGGCCCCGGCAAAATCAACGGCTGCGCCACGAGACCCGCCACCAGCACCCACACGGCAAGCCAAAAGGCGGCAACGGCACCTGCTGCCGCCACCGCCTTCATACGCTCTGCCATTTGTCGAGCAAACGCACGCACGGGCTACTCCATGTAGTAGAAATCGTCAGCCGGGAGCTTGCCGCCCACGGCGCTCGCGTCCGCATCGGCCAGCACCTGCAGGTACCCACCGAGCGCCGCCTTCATATCCCTCCCCGTCTGGCACACGAGCATGCACCCGGGAATCGCCTTTTCGGCAATCGCGGCGTTATCCACGATACCCGCATCGACCACGGCCTGAGCCCAGTCCGCCGGCACCGCGTTCACGTCCTCAACGCTCGCAGCATGGCAGCTCAGGAATTCCGCCACGGCCTCGGGATGCTCCTCGGCAAAGGCCCGACGCACCACGGTCACGCCCGTCAGCAAACGGGAGCCCGTGTCGCCCGCCAGCTCATCCCACACATCGGTCAGACTCACCGGCGCCGACAGCTTGCCTTCGCTCTTTGCGATGGCAGCGGTCTTGAACGGCTCGGGCAGCACGCCCACGGCAGACGGATCGGCAAGCAGCACCGAGAGCACCTCGGTGGGCTCGCTCTTAAACTCAAGCGCCACCTGGCCGGTCAGGCCCGCGCGCTCCAACAGGTAGTTCATGACGTACTCCGGCGTGGTGCCCTTGCCCGTCATATAGACAGTATGGCCCGCCAGATCGCCAAACGAAGTAACGTCCGCGTTACCCGTCACCACGTTCAGCACGCCCAGCGTGTTGATGTCGATGACCTGCACCGCACCCTCAGTCTTGTTGTAGAGTACGCTCGCCACGTTGGCGGGCACCAGGGCGATATCGATATCGTCCTGAATGACCTTGGGCACAATCTCATCGGCGGCAGTATTGATCGCAAAGTCGAACTCATTGTCCGTCTCGCCATCGGCTGCCCGGTCCATAAACTGCACCAGACCAATCGAGGTCGGCCCCTTGAGCGAGGCGACGCGCACCTCGACCGGCTCTGCAGCAGCACCGGCGCCGTCCGTGGCAGCCGAGCCCGCGGCGGACCCGGCACCGGCAGCCCCGCCGCCACAGCCCGCGAGTGCAAGCGACAGCGCACCCGCGGCAAGCGCCGAGGCAAACCCCCGGCGCGACAGCTCAAAATCAAACGCGCGCATCGCTAGCACGTCCCCTCGTTAGGCATCGTCCATGCGTGATGGTCGGTATGCAGCAGATCCTCAGCCAGCGACGAGAGCGGCTCGCCCAAGAACTCGCGGTAGCACGCCTGGACATCGGGATTCTCGTGCGAGAAACGAATGTCCGCAGCGGCATCCAGGCCCCAGAGCACCTGGCCACGCTCGGCTGCCAGCTCGCAGCCGTCGTGGATGGGCTGACCGCCGCCACCGACGCAGCCGCCCGGGCACGCCATAACCTCAACGAAGTCATAGCTCACGCGGCCGTCGCGAATCGCGTCGAGCAGACGGGCAGCGTTGCCCAGCCCGTGTGCCACGGCGACGCGCACCTTGGTGCCATCGATATCGGCCACGGCCTCCTTCCAGCCGTCCAGGCCGCGCACATCGGTAAAGAAGTCGGCGTCGGGGTTCTTGCCCGTCACCAGGTAATAGGCCGAGCGCACGGCGGCCTCCATCACGCCGCCCGTGGCGCCAAAGATCACACCCGCACCCGTGCCAAAGCCCAGCGGCGTATCGAGCGGCTCCTCAACTAGCGTATCCACGCTCACGTGGCTCGCGCGGACCATGCGCACCATCTCGCGCACCGTCAGCGCAACGTCCACATCGGGCGTGCCGCCCTCGCCCACCATGCTCGGCAGCGCGCACTCGGCCTTCTTGGCCGTGCACGGCATCACGGACACCACAAACAGGCGCTCGGGCTCCACGCCCAGCACCTTGGCGTAGTAGGTCTTGGCGATGGCGCCGAACATCTGCTGCGGCGACTTGGACGTGGACAGGCTGTCGACAAACTCGGGGTAACGCGCCTTCACAAAGCGTACCCAGCCCGGGCAGCAGCTCGTGAACATGGGCCAGCTGCGGCTGTCGCCCTCGCCCTTGGCGGCCTCGCCCAGGCGCTTGAGCAGCTCGGAGCCCTCTTCCATAATGGTGAGGTCGGCCGAGAAATCGGTATCGAACACGTACTCAAAGCCAACGCGGCGCAGCGCGCAAGCCAAGCGCTCAACGGTAGCCTCCTCGCGAGATATGCCGAGCTCCTCGCCCCAGGCGCTACGCACGGCCGGCGCAATCTGCACCAGTACGATCTTGTCGGGATCGGCGATGGCGTCGAACACGGTCTCGGTATCGTCACGCTCGCGCAGGGCGCCCGTCGGGCAATGCGTGATGCACTGACCGCACGCGACGCAATCGGTCTTGCCGATCGGCGCACGCCCGCGGGTGCCCACGGCGGTATGCGTGGCGCGGTTGGTCAGGTCCCAAATCCCTAAGCCCTGCACGCTCTCGCACACCTTGATGCAGCGCATGCATTTGATGCACTTGTCGTTTTCGCGGATGATGGGAAAATCGAAATCCCAGCCCTCGCCCGCCAAATGCCTTTGATACGGCAGATAGAAAATGCCCAGGTCGTTGGCGATAGTCTGTAGGTTGCAGTTTCCACTGCGCACGCAGCTCGTGCACTGCGAGTCGTGCTGGGACAGCAGCAGCTGCACGTTGGTGCGACGCGCCTCGCGGGCCTTGGGGCTGTTGGTGTGGACCACCATGCCGTCGAGCACGTAGTTGTTGCAGGCGGCAACCAGCTGGTCGCAGCCCTCGACCTCGACCACGCACACGCGGCAACCGCCAATCTCGTTTAAATCGCGCAGATAGCACAGGGTGGGAATCTGAATGCCGGCGGACTTGGCCGCGTCCAGGATCGTGGTGTGCTCGGGCACCACGACCTCGCAATTATCGATCGTGAGCTTGACCATGTTGAGTGCTCCGCTTTCGGTGTTGTCGCTGACAGTGGTTTTGTTGGGCTCTACCATTCCAGGTTCCTCCCTCCGCGGAACGCGCCAAAGCCAAAGTGGTCGCAACGCAGGCAGCGGCTCGCCTCCTGGCGCGCCTCCTCCTCGGTAAGGCCCTGCTCAACCAGATTCCAATCGTGAATGCGCTCGCCGGCCTCGCGCTCGCCCAGCTCGCAGCGGCCGCACTCGTGCTTGCCCTTAAACTGAACGGTCGGCAGCTCAACCTCGAGCTTGATCTTGTGGTCGAAGCCCAGGTAGCGGTCGATATTTGCCGAAGCCACGCGGCCGGCGTTGATGGCACGGATGACAGTGGCGGGGCCGGTCTGGCAGTCGCCGCCGCTAAAGAGGCCATCGAAGTTGGGCACGGCACCGTCCGAATCGGTGACGACGCGACCCCACTTGCAGGCGATGCCCATCTCCTCAAACGGCTTGGAATCGATGTCCTGGCCAATGGCCACAAACACGCGCTCGCAGGGAATGACGCGCTCGGGCGTGGCGGCGGCACGCGGGGCCGGACGCCCACGACGGGGCTCGCCGATGATCTGCGGCTGCACGCGCAGGCCACTCACGCGACCTTCCTCGCCCGTCTCGATAGCGAGCGGGGCGGTCAACTCCAGTACCTCGCAGCCCTCGGCCTGGGCGCCGGCGATCTCGGCGTCCTGGGCCGTCATGTCGCAGATGCGACGGCGGTAGACGATGCTCACCTTTTCGGCACCGCAGCGCACGGCGGAGCGCGCCACGTCCATGGCCACGTTACCGCCGCCGATGACGCACACGCGCTGGCCGCTCAGGTCGGGCAGCTCGTCATCGCCGATGGCGCGCAGCATCTTGACGGCCGACTCCACGCCGGGAGCCTCTTCGCCCGGAAGGCCGAGCTTCTTATCGCTGTGGGCGCCAATGGCCAGGTAGACGGCATCGAACTCGTCGCGCAGACGGGCAAGCTCCTCGCCGTTGACGGAGTGGTCGAGCTCCACGTCGATGCCGGCGCTCAAGATCCAGTCGATCTCGGCCTGCAGGCGCTCGCGCGGCAGACGATAGCTGGGGATGCCGTAGCGCAGCATGCCGCCCAGGTGGTGGCGCTGCTCCAAGATGGTCACCTTGTGGCCCATCACGGCCAGGTAGTAAGCGCAAGAAAGACCGGCCGGGCCGCCGCCGATCACGGCGGCGCGCTTCCCGGTGTTGTCCACCACATGCGGCTTGTGGTCGTTGAGGTCGCTGTGCTCAACGGCAAAACGCTTGAGGGCGAGGATGTTCATGGGGTCGTCGACCATGCCACGGCGGCAGTGCATCTCGCAGGGATGCTCGCACACCAGGCCGCAGACGAGCGGCAGCGGATTGTTCTTGCGGATGACCTTGACGGCGTCGGCATAGCGGCCGGCCTCGACCAGCGAAATGTACCCGGGAATGTCGACGTGCGCCGGGCAGCCCGAAACGCACGGGACGCGGGCCTCGCGGTCAAAGCCGCAGGAGTGCTCGCGAATGTGGTGCTCAAAATCGTCGCGGAAGCCGCGAATGGCCGTGAGTGCCATGGCGCCAGCTTCGTAGCCGATGGCGCAGTCGCTCGAAAGGTAGATGGTGCGGGCGGTGCGCTCAATCAAGTTGAGCGTGGACTCGTCGGCGCGGCCCTCGAGCACATCGGCGAGCAGGTCGCTCAGCGCGCTCAGGCCCACGCGGCAGGGCGTGCACTTGCCGCAGCTCTGGGTGGAGCACAGATTGACGAGCGCTGCCGTAAACTCAACGGGGCACGGGGCGAGCGAACTCACCGCCAGACGACGTCCGAGCGCATCGTGCAGGTCGTCCATGACGGCCTGAGCGTGGCTGCGTTCCATTACGTGCAGTCGAGCCATAAGATCCCCTCTCACATGGCAGCCCGGAGGCGAGGCCGGGCGAAGTTGCTACACGCACAACACTGACCTAAAAAGTTGTTAGGTCTCCACGCAGTTCGGCAGGCGGTATGAAATGTCACCCTCGGCGGTGAAATAGAACATTACCGCAGATAAATGCCATATTTGATAAAACGCGTTACCAAATGACAATGCCCCGCCCACGCAATCACGTGGACGGGGCATTGCTCCAGGTATGCGGCCAGCGACCCTGTTGCTTTTACTTAAGCTCGGGCCAGTAGCCCTTGTTGGCCTCGATCATGTCGTCGAGAACCTCCTTGGCGACCTTCATCGAAGGCACGGTCTTGTTCAGCGTAAAGGCCTTGAGCGCCTTCTCGTAAGAACCCTCGATCGTAGCCTCGACCACGAGCTTCTCGGAGTTCAGCTGCTGCATCATGAGGCCCTGCTGGAACAGAGGAATGTTGTCGCGGCTGATGACCTCGGGGCCATTCTTGCCAATGTAGGCAGGCAGCTCGACCATAGCGTCGTAGGGCATGTTGGGGATAGCGCCCTTGTTCTCGCAAATGACCAGGAAACGCTGCTTGGTGTCGTTCTTCAGAGCGATGGCCAGGTCGGCAATCCAGTCGCCGTGGCTGCCCGCATAGAACGTGCTCTCGTCGATCTCGCCCGTCTTCTCGTAGTGGTCGATGCCGTCGAAGAGGTTCTTCTCACGCGTCTCCTCAACCTCGTTAGCACGGGTGCGCTCGGGGTTGGAATGCTCGACGAACTCCTTCTGCTGCAGGTAGTAGTTCAGATACGTGTTGGGCAGGTACTCCGGGAAGCACTCCATGATCTCGTACTCGCCCTTCCAGACGTAGTACCAGCTGCCCTTGGTGTGGCGGTTCTGCTCGGGGTGCTCGTCAGTGGCCTCCTCGGGCTTCTTTGCCATGAGCGAGCCCATGCCCTTGAGGTAGGAGTCGGGCAGCAGAATCTCATGCTCCTTGATGTACTCGCGCAGCTGCGGGAGCACCTCCTCGCCCTTGTGGCGAATCGAGGTGAACCAACCAAAGTGGTTGAGGCCAAAGTAATCGTACTCGACATCCTTCTTGTCGATATCGAGTGCGGCGCAAACCACGTCGATGATCGCGATCGGCATGTCGCAGATGTTGATGATGCGAGCGTTGGGACGCAGCACGCGGCAGCCCTCGGACACGATGGCGGCAGGGTTGGAGTAGTTGAGAATCCAGTAGTCCTTCTTGGCGTACTTCTCAACGTCATCGATCAGCTCGACCATGGGGAAGATGGTGCGCATGCCGTAGGCAAGGCCGCCGCAGCCGCAGGTCTCCTGACCCACGCAGCCGTGACGCAGCGGAATCTTCTCGTCCTGCTCGCGCATGGCGTAGCCGCCCACGCGCATCTGGGCAAACACGAAGCTCGCGTCCGTAAAGGCAGTCTCCTTGTCGGTGGTCACCGTGAGCTTGATGTTCAGGCCAAGGTCCTCGTGCAAAATCCAGTCCACGAGCACGCCGATCTTGCGCTGACGCTCCTCGTTGATGTCGTACAGACGAATCTCGTCAACGTCGAGCTCGTCCTTGCGCAGGGCGATGGACTTGACGATGCCGGGGGTAAAGGTGGATCCGCCACCACACAGAGTAATGATCATTGTTTACTGCTCCTTCTCAATTGCGTTTTCGACCTTGTCGCGCATCTCGGCGACCTTCATGCCAAAGATGATCTGGATATTATTGCCGTTGCGGTTGATACCGCTGTTGGGCACGTGGTTGATGAGGTCCTCATTGATGAGGTCCGGGTTCTTAACGTTCACGCGGAGACGCGTAAAGCAGTTCTCGAGCTCCTCGATGTTGTCCTTGCCACCAAGACCTGCGACCAGGTCGGCAATACCTGCATCGACGCCCTCTGCGGGGGCCGCGGCAACAGCGCCCTGCTTCACCGCGACAGACGCGGCGGCCTCGCCCTCGGCAACGGACTCAGCAAGCTCGGACTCTTCCTCGCGACCAGGCGTGTGGAGGTTGAGCTTCTTGATAAGGAAGGTGAAGAGGAAGAAGTACAGAGCGGCGTTGACGACTCCAAGCACCAGCATGACCGGCCAGTTGGTCTTATCGACACCGAGGACCAGGTTGGAAACCACGATGTTGATGATGCCGCCTGCAGTCGAAGCGGGCACGGAGAGGACCTTGAGCAGGACCAGGAAGATGCCGGAAAGAACCGAGTGAACGACAAAGAGCACGGGAGCGGCAAAGACAAAGAGGAAGTCCATGGGCTCGGTCACGCAGGAAAGCACGGCGGTGATGATCAGCGGGATGATGACAGCCTTGGTCTTGTCCTTGTTCTGCTTGTAGGCGGTGAAGATAAAGGCGAGACCGATACCGATGTAGGGCCACAGGTTGTTGAAGGTGTAGCTGTTGAAGTAGGTGCTATCGGAGAAGGGCTGGCCCGTCATTGCCATCTCGGCAACACGGATGGGATAGGCGCCGGCGATAACCTGATCACCCAGCGTCAGGGTGCCGCCCACATCGGAGAACTGGAACGGGGTGTAGATGAGGTGGTGCAGACCGGTGGGAACGAGCAGCTTGTTGAGCATGCCGTAGATAAACAGACCGATGTTGCCCGACTCCTTAATGATGCCGGCAACGGAGGAGATGGCACCCTGAACCGGAGGCCAAACGATGCAGAAGCCAGCGCCCATGATCCAGGAGATGATGATCATGATCAGGAACGGGAAGCGAACGCCCGAGAACATCGAAAGGGCAATGGGGAACTGCTTGTTCGAGTACTTGTTGAACACGGCACCGGTGATGCAACCAAGAATGATGCCGCCAAACACGCCGGTATCGAGCACCTGAATGCCCATAACGGTGCTCTGACCGGTTCCGGTAAGGCCGAGCATGCCGCTCGCCTCGGCAAGAGAGCCGGTGGCGTTGAGCACGATGTTGTTAGCCTGCAGGAACAGGAAGAACGACATCAGGGCGATCAGCGAAGCGTGGCCCTTGTTCTTCTTTGCCATGGCGCCGGCGATGCCCACGCAGAACAAAATCGAGAGGTTGTTGATGATAAACATCAGCGACTGATAGACAACGGCGCCCACAAGCTGGAACGGACCGGAGCCCAGCACAGGGATCACGGCGCAGATGGTCTTGTTGGTCAGAATGATGCCCACGATGAGCAGGATGCCGGCAACCGAGAGATACATCATCGGCTGAACGATTGACTTCGCGAACACCTCCAACGGCGCTTTGAAATTGAACTTCTTTTTTGCGGTCATAGCGGTACTCCCCTTCCTTTTCCGCAAATTAAGACAGATGTGCCCTGGGCAAGACCGTGAGCCTTGCCTTATATCAATCGATGTGTGGGCACGTTATGCCTAGAGACCAGGTTCTCCAAGCAGGTTAACAATGTGATATGCGAGATAACTCTTCTCGGCATCGGTAACGACAACGTTATAGGTAGACGCTAAGTGGTCGGCAATTGACTCCGCACACGAGAACGCCCTCGGATACGCCGTTTCATCGATACGGAACAGCGCGTCGCCATTGACCTGCCCCGCCGCGGGATCGAGCGCCCGCTGCGCAAAAAACTGCAGATGGCGAACGAAACGCTCGTACGGCAACGAGGTGACGTCAAGGGTCGTGGCATAGTGCTCGGAAACAATCGCGAGCACGTCGCGAACAAGCTGGACCGAGATGATGAGACGGTCGGAGCGTTGCGGCATGGTGGCGTTGACGATATGCAGCGTAATAAAACCCTGCTCTTCTTCGCTCATCTGGATGCCCATATACTCCTTGACAATCTGCAGCGCACGGCCCGCAAGTGCATACTCCTTGCGATAGAACTGCTGGATCTCGAGCAGCAACGGATTCTCGCAGGGGACGCCCTTGCGCTCGCGCTCCAAAGCAAGGCTGATATGGTCTGCGAGAGCAATGAGAATCTTGTCGTTGATATCAACATTGAGCTCTCGACGAAGCATCTGAACGATGTCCTCGGAAATCACGAGGTTGACGGTGGGGATGGACTCTAAAAGATGTGCCAAGCGGTCAATCGTACGCGAATCCTGAGAAGTTCCCTCCTGCAACGCGTAGGTCTTTTCGACCGATGCCTCGTCGATGGCATCGCCGGCATGACGGCCAAAGCAGAGGCCTCGACCGATGACGATGAGCTCAGAGCCATCGTCCGAAGTGACCATTGCGACGTTGTTGTTGAAAACTCGCTTGATAACCACGGTACCCACCACAAGAATTTACTCGGAAAGCCAGACGACAGGCTCTTTAACAGCAACAGGGCCGGAAGCGTGCTCACGAAGAGTCGAGTTCTCCGAACGCTCGCACACGATAACGAAGACCGTGGGATCGAAGCCGGCGGCGCGGACCGCGTCGAAATCGACCTCGACGAGGGGCTGGCCCGCGTCGACATGGTCACCCTGGGCAACAAGCGCATGGAAGCCCTTGCCCTCAAGTTTAACAGTGTCGATTCCGATATGCAGCATCACCTGAGCAGAGCTGTCGTCGGACATGATGCCCAGCGCGTGCTCAGTCGGAAACAGCGCCGCGACGGTGCCGGAAACAGGAGCGCACACCGTTCCCTCTTGGGGAACCACGGCAACGCCATCGCCCACGGCGCGGCTGCTAAAAGCGGGGTCATTGGTTTTTTCCAGATGAACAAGCTCGCCGGAAACGGGAGCGAGGATTTCGAACTCGGAAGATGCAGTCTTCTGCTCATCCGAACCGCCCATCAGGCGAGAAAAGAAACCCATGGTGGCATGTCCCTTCATAAATATAGCCCAACCAAAATCAAGCGAATGCGTCCATAGAGACACATCCGTTCAAAGACTTTGGTTAGGCCCACGTCCGAGGGACTCGGTAACCTTCCGCATTTCTTTT
>JAHYYK010000010.1:0-1613 GCA_019425005.1 Collinsella sp. | reverse complement strand
CAGCATCTGGGAAACAGCGGATAGCTTGTTGGGATCAAGCTTGCGAGCGCCTCGCGGACATACGGCGATGCAGCGCATGCAGGAGATGCACGCCTCGTCAGCTGCTCGCTTGGGGTCGCCCTTGTCGATAGCGCAAACGGGGCACGCCGCGGCGCATGCACCGCAGGAGACGCAATCCTCTGTTGCCTCGGGTGCCATGCGGTGACCTCCAGCTTGTTTATAAGGACGATTGCCGGGAATAGAGGGCTCGGATGCATCCTCAGCCAACAGCTTCTGCTGAATTTGCTGCGCAAACTCTGCGAGCTGCGCCGCATCCTGCGCATCCGGTCGCCCAGCAGCAAACTGACGAGCAACGGAATGCTCAGCAATAGCAGAAACCGCTGCGACCACCCTAAATCCGGCGCGCTTCGCAACGTCCTCCAGCTCTACGAGCGTGTCCTCATACGCGCGGTTTCCGTATACACAAACCAAAACAGTCCGAGCCCCGTTGCCGCGCACTATGCCCAACCGGTCAGCCACCACAGCCGGGATTCTACCGGCATACGCCGGCACAGAGATTACGGCCACGTCGTCCTCAGTCATCGAGACAGCGCTGAAATCTAGCCCGCTATCGGTCAGATCGACGGTAACGGTCTTTTTGTCCAGCGCCCCGGCCACAAGGCCAGACACCTTCCGCGTTCCACCCGTCGGACTAAACACAATTTCGAATACGCTCATCTAGACACCCTCCCCCTACGCCTGGCAACGCGTCAAGCCGTTTTCACATCCAGCCAGAGTATACGGCACGTAGGGTCCCCGTTTTAATGCACCAAGCACCCCAATGCACCCACCCTACGCTGTCTGCCTCTTCGTTTTGTATAAATTACGGTACAGATTGTATATATTTACGGGATACCGCCGTGTTCTCCCGAGGTACCCCATCCTGGCCCGTGCAAAAAACGGAGTATTCTGCAACGTGACCGCGCCAGCACCGCCGCGGGTGGGCAAAACTGTAGGGCGCTGCGTCCCTTGGGGTTCCGACATAGCGAGAAGGACGTACCTTTGCTTCGAAGAACGGCGAAGTCTACCCCAAAACGCTCATAGGGAGTCTCTGAAGGCCACCGTTGGCGACGTCGAATCATATGCAGACAACTCGAACTACAGAATACTCCAAAAAATGCACGGTGCACCCCATGGGACCCATTGCCGCATGGCAGGAAACAGGCCCACGGCATCCTCTAGATGCATTCCCGAGGAAATCACATTTGAACTAGCGATCGGATACGGCAAACAAAAAGGGCCCCGAGCGTAGTTGCTCAGGGCCCTTGGTTCACCTCGCTCTAGCGCGCGACGCGTATGTTACTTGCGCTTGCCGCCGCCGTCGCCGGGACGACGGGAGCTGCCGCCGCGCTTGCCGCCACGGCTGTTACCATAGCTGCCACGGTTATCGCGACCGCCGGCGCGGCCTCCACGGGAACCGGCTTGGTTGCCGCCGCGACCACCACGGTAGCCGCCGCGACGCTCTTCGCGGGTATCGTCGTAGTTGCGCCAGTCATCGCGACGATCGCGGCTGGCACGCGGGTCGCGACGATCGCGCGACTCATTCGAACGACCGGCGCCGCTGCGGCCACCGT
>JAHYYK010000001.1:135953-142667 GCA_019425005.1 Collinsella sp. | reverse complement strand
GGGCGCCGCTGACCGGTGGACGGCACCGAGCCGTCGGATGACTTGAAGAAGGGGGGGCTCGCGGCCTCCCCCTTCTTTGCGTTTACGGGGTGTAAATGACTCAATTACACCAGACGATCTTGTTGTTTTTGGTATTGAGCCTTTATTTAAAGAAAATAAATCGTATAACAAGGGCAACTGCTATGGCCGCAATGATCAAAAGCAGAATTGTCAGCTGATGCTGCTTGCGTCGTTTACTTGACGAAACGAAGATTGATTTTCCCTGTTTTGGCGTTTCGAGATAGCGAGCCGAATGCGTCAAGGTTTGCTTGGGTCGAGGCCCTCTTTGTTGATGAGCGGCGGATGCTTTCATCGGCTCATCGCTAGCTGCGCTGTTTTTAGATAATGGTGCGTCTTTCAGATATACAGGGTCTCCCGAGGCAACGCCCATATGTTTACGTCCCGTTTGGGCATCCTCGAGCGTTTGATATCGATTTCTCGTCACATAATCGGGCTCAGGATCATTAATGGGCTCTTGCGAGATGTGGGGGCGATGGAACCGTGGCGGCTGCGTAGAAGTATCTTCGCCCTGCGTCGGCATAAACATATTGTTCTGGTTTTGGTCGTCCATGATGCCCTTTAGCTCGTTACCAACAACGTGTACGCGCTCATTGTAAGCCCCTTGTTATTTGTAGCTGCGAACATACTTCTTATTTAAGCTCTGGTTCAAAGAACCTTAACCTTACTAAGACCTGAGTCATACACACTTAGATATGCTTATAGTACTGGACTCAAAAAACTTTATAGTCGATGTATATATGAGCACTGGGTGGGCATATATAAGAGCGTCAAAAGAAGTCCCAGTCACCTAGAAGATGGCTCGGCAGTCCTTAAAAGGAGTGGTAAACATGGCAAGCATGGTTCCTTATCGTTCGGTTTTTGGCGTTCGTCCTTCTGCTAGCTCGCTGTTCGATCTGTTTGATGATATGACCGACCTTGCAAACAACTCGATTGCCTCCAAGGCGTTCCCCGTTGACGTTGAGGACAAGGGCGATGGCTACGAGGTCAAGGCGTATCTGACCGGTGTCGCCAAGGATGACATCGACGTTGAGCTCAATGAGGGTCGCCTGTCCATCAGCGTGAACGTCGAGGAGAGCGCCGAAAACGAGGGTAAGAACTTCCTCCAGAAGGAGTTCGGCTCGTACAGTGCGACGCGCGGCGTGTATCTGAAGGACGCTTCGAGCGAGGGCCTTTCGGCTAAGTATGCTGACGGCATCCTGACCGTTACGGTTCCCAAGATTGTCGAGAAGAAGAACGTCACGAAGATCTCTATCGACTAACGATGGCTCTGCTTCAATCGAGAGTATGAGTTAAGGGGGCTGGGAAGTGATTCCCAGCCCCCTTTTGTTGTCTTGAGGGGCTATTGAATGGTTGTCGGTTGATACTGGCTTGCAGGGCGTATCGAGAGCTTCCGTGGCCCTTGAAGACGGGTGGCAGAACTGCCGAGTTCATCATCGAGACTTGCATCAAGCGCGTTGGCATAGCTTTTGACGGTAAGGCTTGGACGATTATTGTCCTGGCTGATATGCATGGCGATGAGCTGTTCGGTGCGATCGGTAACAAGTTCGCGCGCGGCTTCGGCGGCCTGGTTGTTGGAGAGGTGCCCCTTTGTGGACAGGATGCGCTCCTGAAGAAAGCGGGGGTACGCTCCTTCGCGCAACATAGTTACATCGTGGTTACTTTCGAGCGCGAGAACTCGACAGTCTTTGAGGATGCCTATGGCCTTGCTCGATAACTCTCCGGTGTCGGTGGCAAACCCAATGGAATCATCGAGAGCATTAAATCGATAGCCGACAGGATTGATGACATCGTGCGATGTTGAGTAGGTTTGCACGTGGATGCCGGCAATGGGGAGCGTGTCGCCGGGGTCAAATTCCTCTACGGGCAGGCGCGCGAGGTTTTCTTTGCATGAAAGGGTGTCCCTGCTGGCAAAGAGGGGACCATGCCAGTGCTTGCACCATACATCGAGCCCCTTGATATGGTCACCATGCTCATGGGTGATTACAAGAGCGGCGACGTCGTCTGCCGAGAGGCCAAGCTCCGCCATGCGTTTAAGTGTCTCGCGGCGGGACAGGCCGTTGTCGATCATGATGAGCCCCAGAGGTCCCTCGACGAGTGCGCAGTTGCCTTTTGAGCCGCTGCCGAGGATATGAAGGTGCAGGCGAGACATAAGATTCCAAAGGATACAATGAGTGCGGACGAATAGAGGAGGAAGCGAATGCCAACGGTATCTCAGCACTATGGACATCATGCCGCGCCGAGGACGGATAAGAGCGCCCTGGCAACGCGGCAGGCCGCTGCCCCCGTAGTGCTTATGGTATCAGGCGGTGCGGACTCGACGGCGCTGCTCCTTATGACTTGCACATCAAAGCTGGATATCCAGGACGGGCGCGGCGTCGCTCCCATTGCGCGCGAGCGATTGCACGTGCTGCATGTAAACCATCATCTGCGCGGGGAGGCATCCGATGGCGACGAGGCCTTTGTACGTGACCTGTGCGCACAATACGGTTTGCCGCTGTGTGTTGAGCATGCCTATTTTGATGACGAATCGGGCAATATCGAGGCTGCGGCTCGCGAGGTGCGCTATGCCGCGGCACGGAGATACGTTCGCGAACTTTGTGCCGAATCGGGCGCACCGCGGACGGCGGCTCGTATCTGTACCGCGCATACTTCGTCGGACCGCGCGGAAACATTTTTGATGAATGCCATTAAAGGGTCGGGTCCCGCGGGTCTATCGAGCATTCCGCGCCGTCGGAACATTGTGGTTCGCCCCTTGCTCGACCTCACGCACGATGAACTCGTGAGCTATCTGCAGGTGCACGGTCAGCCATGGCGGGAAGATGAAAGCAACGAGGACGTTTCGTACCTGCGCAACTATGTACGCCATCGGGTGATGCCGGTGGTGGCACAGCGCAACGCGAGCGTCTGTAAGACGATTGGCGCCGCTTGCGAAATTCTGGGCGACGAAGACGCCTTTCTTTCCCAGCTTTCGGCACAGGCGTTTCGAAGCTGCCTGCGCAAGGAAGCGGCGGGCGCACTTGTGCTCGATGCGCGCCGTCTTGCCGCCGCTGAGGTTGTGATTGCACGGCGTATCGTGCGATTGGCGATTAAGCGCATCGATCCCGACGCGCGACCGGAGATGCGGCACGTGGAGCGCGTGCTCGCCTGCGTCGCTGCGGGCTCGGGCTCGGTTACGCTTCCTGCGGGAATTGATGCCCGTGTGGAGTTTGGCACGCTGGCGTTCAAGGCCCCGGCGGCGCGCGAGGGTTTAGTGGCCGATTGGATCTCCGTTCCCGGTCGTCTGCCGCTGGGGGCGGGGCATATGCTGACAGCGGAGCCGATGGCTGTGGAGCCGGGGTGCGATATCGTGCACCGTGCCCGCGAGCTTGCTGCTGCCGGAAAGGTTGCGGCCTTGGTGGATGCGGCGGCCCTGGGGTTTGCCGACCGCGATAGCGAGCGGATGTTAGCCGGCTCGCGCGGGGAGATTCCCACCGAGGCACGATCGGCGCGCCTGTGGGTGGATAGCCCTGTGCCGGGAGACGTGATGTGCCCGTTGGGGATGAACGGCCGAAGCAAGAAAGTGTCAGACCTGTTAAACGAGGCGCGCATTCCTGTTTCAGACCGCTCTGGCGTACCCGTGGTAAGAACGGCTCCGGGAGGTGCCGTAGTATGGGTCGCGGGCGTTCGCGCGGACGAGCGTTTTAAATGCACGGCCGCAACGCGCGTGGCATATCTGCTTCGTGTGGTCGATGCGGAATAGCGCTTCGCGCCAGCTATTCTGTGCGACGTTGACGGTATTCCCGCGCTGATGGCGCACGTGCTGGTAAATATACCCCGTGCGCTGCTAGAATGTGTAGTTCGCGTCCATGCGGCGGTGCGTGGGCGATAAGCACAAGAAAGGGTTGTCATGGCTTCTCAACATCCGGATATCGAGAAGGTTCTGTTTACGCAGGAGGATATCGAAGGTATCGTTTCTCGCCTGGGCGAGGAGATTACGCGCGACTACGCTGGTAAGGATCTGGTGTTGATCGCGGTTCTGCGCGGCGCCGTTGTCTTTATGGGCGACCTGATGCGCAAGATCGAGCTGCCGACCAACATCGATTTCATGGCTGTTTCGAGCTATGGCGACGGTGTGAAGTCCTCGGGCATCGTGCGTATCATTAAGGACCTGGATATCGACATCCGCGGTCGCGACGTGCTGATCGTTGAGGACATTCTGGACTCGGGCCTGACGCTCAAGTATCTGATGAAGAACCTCGAGAGCCGCAAGCCCGCCTCGCTGGAGGTTGCCGCCTTCCTGTGGAAGGACGTTGAGGACCGTACCTCGGCCGTCACGCCCAAGTATGTTGGAACCCATTGCCCCGATGCCTTTGTGGTGGGCTACGGCCTCGACTATGCCGAGCGCTATCGTAACCTTCCGTATCTGGGCATTTTGAAACCGGAGGTTTATTCGTAAGATGCCCGACGACCGTAACGATAACAATTCCCAGACTCCCCGGGAGCCTAAGATCCCGGGGATGCCCGGAGGCAAGAAGCCCACGCGTACGGGCTGGCTGTATTTTATTTTGGCTTGCGCGCTTCTGGGCTACGCCTTCTTTAACATGGGCTCCGGCTTTGCCAATTCCAGCAATACCGTTAAGCTTGCGACGAGCGAGATGGTGAGCGCCATTAAGCAGGATCGCGTTGAAGATTTGGCCTATACGGTTCAAGACGGAAGCGTGGCGGGTCATTACTGGAAGACGAAAAAGGACAAGGGTGATACGAGCGAGCTCAAGAGCTTCTCCTCGACCTATGTCGGCTCCGATTCGCTTGCCGAGCTTATGGCGGAGCACCCCGACACCAAGTACATCGTCAACACCAACGACCCCGATTTTTGGGGCGACTTGGCGATGAGTGTGCTGCCGACGATTGCCCTGATCGCCATCATGTTCTACTTTATGCGCCAGATGATGGGCGCCAATAATAGGAACATGCAGTTTGGCAAGACCAATGCCAAGACCAACGAGGCTACGCGTCCCAAGGTCAAGTTCGAGGACGTTGCCGGCGTGGACGAGGCAGTCGAGGAGCTCGAGGAGATCCGTGACTTTTTAAGCGATCCGGATCGCTATCGCAAGCTGGGCGCCAAGATCCCGCGTGGCGTGTTGCTGGTGGGCCCTCCGGGCACCGGTAAAACGTTGCTGGCCAAGGCCGTTGCCGGCGAGGCGGGCGTGCCGTTCTTTAGCATCTCGGGTTCCGACTTTGTCGAGATGTTCGTGGGTGTCGGCGCCAGCCGTGTGCGTGACCTCTTTAAGGAGGCCAAGTCTCAGGCTCCGTCGATCATCTTTATTGACGAGATCGATGCCGTGGGACGTCAGCGCGGAGCCGGTCTGGGCGGCGGTCACGACGAGCGCGAGCAGACGCTCAACCAGCTGCTGGTCGAGATGGACGGTTTTGAGGAAAGCGAGTCGGTCATCCTGATCGCCGCGACCAACCGCCCCGATATTCTGGACCCGGCATTGCTGCGCCCCGGTCGTTTTGACCGTCAGGTTACGGTCGACCGTCCGGACGTGAAGGGCCGCGAGCAGATCTTGCGCGTGCATGCTGAGAACAAGCCGATGGACGAGGACGTTAAGTTTGAGAAGCTCGCCCAGATGACCGTTGGCTTTACTGGTGCCGATTTGGCGAACCTGCTCAACGAGTCTGCGCTGCTGGCCGCTCGCCGCCATCGTTCCGTGATCTCGATGGACGAGGTCGAGGAGTCGATGGAGCGCGTGATTGCCGGACCGCAGCGCAAGGGTCGCGTGATGACCGAAGCCGAGCGCACCACGATTGCCTACCACGAGAGCGGTCATGCCCTGGTGGGTCATATCCTGGAGCACTCCGATCCGGTTCACAAGATTTCGATTGTCAGCCGTGGCCAGGCTCTGGGCTACACACTGCAGCTTCCGCAGGAGGATCACTTCCTCAAGACCAAGAACGAGATGCTCGATGAGCTTGCCGTGTTCTTGGGCGGTCGCGTTGCTGAGGAGCTCATGTGCGACGACATCACGTCGGGCGCGAGCAACGACCTGGAGCGCGCGACCAAGATGGCGCGCGAGATGGTCACGCGTCTGGGCATGAGCGAGGAACTGGGCACGCAGGTGTTTGGCGAGGCGCAGCATCAGGTGTTCCTGGGCCGCGATTACGCCGATCACCAGGATTATTCCGAGGAGACGGCGCGCCGCATCGATATCGAGGTTCAGCGCATCATGCGCGAAGCCCATCGCCGTGCGGTCGAGATTTTGGATGCCCGTCGCGATCAGCTCGATCTGATGGCGAAGGTGCTGCTTGAGCGCGAGACCGTCGAAGGCGACGCCGTGAACGCCCTGCTCGACAACGAGTGGGATGCTTACCTTGAGCGCGAGGGCGATATCCTGGCGGCCAAGGAGGAGCGCAACGCCAAGGCGGCCGGCATGCCGACCAAGAAGTGCTCGCCTCGCATGAGCGAGGAGGAGCTGGCGGCTGATGCTGCGGCCTTTGCGCAGGCGGCCATGCAGGAGGATGCCGAAGCCGCATCCGATGATGCCGGTGATGGCAATGCTGTCAACGCTGACGGCAACACCGACGCCGACAAATAGTTCTTGTAGCGAAAGCCTCTGCGGGGAAACCTGTGGAGGCTTTTTCTTTTGAGCGATATGTTGATTGGGGACAGACTTA
>JAHYYK010000001.1:0-135853 GCA_019425005.1 Collinsella sp. | reverse complement strand
GGAAACCTGTGGAGGCTTTTTCTTTTGAGCGATATGTTGATTGGGGACAGACTTAAATGAGCGTTTTCACGCATTTAAGTCTGTCCCCAATCAACATTGTGGCGCTATAGTTGGCTAAAGCGTACAATAGCGCCTATGCGAAAGGGGAACAGATGATCAACGAAACTATGTATGCTCGCGGTGCGGAAAGCTCCATCATCCGTGAGATCTTTAGCTATGGCCTTGAGCGCAAGGCACAGATCGGCGCGGAGAACGTATTCGATTTTTCGCTGGGTAACCCGAGCGTTCCGGCACCTGCCGCCGTGGCTGAGTCCATTAAGAAGGCCTTGGAGCTGCCGAGCGACCAGCTGCATGGATACACGCCTGCGCCGGGTCTGCCGCAATGTCGAGCAGCCGTCGCCGACTCGCTCAACCGTCGCTTTGGCACGAGCTATGAGGGCAAGGACGTCTTTATGACGGTGGGTGCCGCGGCTTCGCTCACCTGCACGCTCAATGCCGTTACGAACCCGGGCGATGAGGTTGTTGTTATCGCCCCGTACTTTCCGGAGTATCGCGTGTGGATTGAGAAGGCCGGCTGCACGTGTGTTGAGGCGCTCGCCGATGAAGATACGTTCCAGCTGAGCGTGGATAACGTGCTCAAGGCGATTACCGATAAGACCGCTGCCGTCATTATCGACTCACCCAACAACCCGACCGGTGCAGTGTATACGCGCGATACACTGACGCGACTGGCCAATGTTTTACGCGAGGTCAACGCCAAGCGCGATTCCGAGAACCCAATCACGCTCATCTCTGATGAGCCGTACCGCGAGATCGTGTACGGTGCCGGGGTGCCTTGGGTGCCCTCGATCTACGAGAACACCGTGGTGTGCTACTCGTATTCCAAGTCGCTTTCGCTGCCGGGCGAGCGCGTGGGCTGGATTTTGGTTCCCAATACCAATCCGCAGGCTGCTCGCCTGATGCCGGCCGTTGCCGGTGCCGCCCGCACGCTGGGCTTCGTGTGCACACCGGCCCTCTTCCAGCGTGTAATCATCGACTGCATTGATGAACCGAGCGATGTCGAGGCCTATGCGCGCAACCGCACCGCGCTTACCGATGCACTAGCGGAGTACGGCTACACCTATGTTGAGCCGGATGGTGCATTCTACTTGTGGGTGAAGGCGCTGGAGCCCGATGCGAATGCGTTCTGCGAGTGCGCGAAGAAGTACGAACTGCTCGCGGTGCCTTCGGATAGTTTTGGCATGCCGGGCTGGTTCCGCCTTGGCTACTGTGTGAGCTACGAGACAATCGTCAACTCGCTGCCTGCCTGGAAGCAGCTGGCCGACGAATATCGTCGAAAGTAAAGCGCTCTGCTTACAATGTTTTACGTGAAACGGGGTTTGGTTTTAAGCCAGACCCCGTTGTCTATGCCGTTGTGTGATTGGGATGAAGCAGTTTTACGACTGCCGAAAGCTATGCGTACAATGAATATACGCGACGGCCATACTGGACAAGGAGACCCGATGCCCTACCTTCTTTCTTGTGATATTCATACTCATACGATGTTCTCTGCGCATGCGTACTCAACCATCGAGGAGAACATCTATTGGGCGGCAGAGCGCGGCCTTCAGGTGCTCGGTTCCGCCGATCATTTAAGCTCGATGGTTACGCCTTGTCCCAATGACCTGCGCAGTTTCCAATTCTTTATTAACCAGGATATCTGGCCGCGCATTTGGAGCGGCGTGCTGGTGCTGCGTGGTGCCGAGGCCGATATCGTTTCGCTGGATGGAGGCCTGTTTGGCGAGGACATTCCCGTTTCGCTCGATATTGCCGGCGATTCGTACAGTCACCAGCATTCGCTGTTCGATTTGGTGACGCGTAATTTGGATTATTTGGTGGCAAGCGTGCATAACCCGCAGTTTGCCGAAGGCGCGACGCTCGCCCAGACAACCGAGATGTACATCAATGCCCTGGATCACCCCAAGGTGTTCATGCTGGGGCATACGGGGCGCTCGGGCGTGCCGTTCGATATCGATGAGGTGCTGCTGGCGGCCAAGGCCAAGCACAAGATTATCGAGATCAACAACCATAGTCTTGAACACGGTGTCGACACTGAGCATTGGGCCGTATGCCGCAAGATCGCCGAGCGCTGCGCCGAGCTGGGCGTGGGTATTGGCGTGTCGACCGATGCCCACATTGGCATGGCCATTGGCAAACTCGATCACGCGCGCAAGATGCTTGACGAGATTCACTTCCCGCTGGATTTGATCGTGACGCGCGACCGCGAGACGCTGCTGCGCGAGATGGCGGCAGCCGGCGTGTGCGACCTGCGCAAGGGGATGTAACGAGACTCATATGCCCAACGAAAGGGGGCGGTTCAAACGGGCCGCCCCCTTCTTGTCCCAAAAATCTACCGGTGTTGGTTAGCGGCGCTCGAGGACCGCGACGGTCTCGGTGTGGTCGGTATGGGGGAACATGTCGACGGGCGTGATCTTGAGCAGGCGATAGCCTCCGTCGAGAAGCTGGTGCAGGTCGCGCTCTTGGGTCACGGGGTTGCAGCTGATATAGGTGATGCGGCGCGGCTTGAGTGCGCAGGCGGCTTCGAGGAACTCGGGGGTGGAGCCGGCGCGCGGCGGGTCGATGGAAAGGACATCGATCCGCTCGTTGTTGTCGGCGGCGTCCAGGATGTAATCGGTGGCGTCGTCGGCCATAAACCAAGCGCTGCGGGTGAGGCCGTTGAGCTCGGCATTGCGACGTGCGTCGGCAATGCCCGCCGGGTTGCGCTCCACGCCGAGCAGCATAATGCCGATGCCCTTGTCCTGGACATCCTTCGCGGCGCACAGGCCGATGGTTCCGCTGCCGCAGTAAGCGTCCATAAGAATATCACCCTGCTGCAGGTCCATGCCGTCAATGGCAAGTCGATAGAGCAGCTCGGTTTGCTGCGGATTGGTCTGATAGAACGCGGTAGGGGAGATGTCGAATTCACAACCGAGCAGCTGGTCGCGCATGCATTCGGCGCCATAGACGATACGGGTCTCCTCGCTCAAGATGGCATTTCCGGGGCGACCGTTGATGTTCTGAGCGACGGTGACGATATGCGGATCAAGCGCCGCGACGGCTTCAAAGAACTCCTGCGCATGCGGCAGGTCGCGTTGAGCGGTCACGAGGGTGACCATAATCTGGTCGGTGCGCCAGCCGCAGCGAACGACGGCATAGCGAAGCAGCCCCAGATGCTTGTCTTCGTTAAAGGCGGGAATATGCAGACGTTCGGCCTCGCGAGCGATGCCGTTGAGAATCTGACGAGCGCCCGGCGCCTCGACAGGGCATTCAGGAACAGCAACGATTCTGTGTGTCCCACGTTCAAAAAAGCCGCAGCGGACAGCGCCCCCTTTGCCGGGAGCAAACGGAGTGGCAGCCTTATGACGAAAACCACGCGGCGCAGGATATTTGCCCGGGTCTCCCAGGGTGACTCCCATACCGCGAATGGGGTCGACGCTAATGCCCTCGCGCTCGCAGAGCTCAGCAAACAGCTCCTCCATAGCAGCCTGTTTGGCCGCCAACTGCTTCTTATAAGGACGATTGAGCGCCGTGCACCCACCGCAAGCTTTCATGATCGAACAGGGAGACTTGGAGTCCACAACCTTACGCGCAGACGAAACCGGATCTTTATGCGAGCGCTTGGAGCGAGTCTGAGATGCCTTATCCTCGCTCCGACGAGAACTGGGGCGCTTGGCCTTAGCCTTGCCCTTGGCCGACTTACCCTTCGCATCCTGAGACGACTTGGATTTCGTAGAAGATTTTTTCTCCTCCGACCCCTCAGCCGCCTCGATCAAAGCACGACGAGCCTTACGCTCCGCACGAGATTCTGCCATCAATAACTCCACTAATTCATGAATTAAAAGCTGCAAGCATTGTACCGTGCCAAGCTAGTGGACGATATGCAAGCGGCCATTTCATGTCAGCGATAAGTCCAACGACGTTTGCCCGGCGCGGGCGGGGAGCGGCGCGGAATTAAGTTTATCGCGAGTTCCGCACGCAAAGGAAAGCACTTAATGTGCTTTCCGTCTTGCGCAGGACTGTAGAGCAGGAAACTTAATTCCGCGCCGCTCCCCGCCCGCGCCGGGCAGGCACTCCCTTGTACTCTATCCCACTAAAGTGTATGATTCTGAACGTTACATGACTCACTTTACCTAACTAAAGTGCTATCGAGGGGGAATACCATGAATACCGATATGTCTCGTCGTCAGTTTGTTGGTCTAGCCGGCTCGCTCGCCACGGTGCTTGGCCTTGGTTTTGTCGGCTGCGGCGGTGGTGCTGGCAAGGGCTCCGCTGCTGGTTCTGCCGCGGCCAAGGATGTGAAGGGCGCCGCGGAGTCCAAGAAGCTCGTGGTGGGCTTTGACAAGTCCTACCCTCCGTACGGCTTTGTGGGCGATGACGGCGAGTACACGGGCTTTGACCTTGACCTTGCCAAGGCCGTTGCCGATAAGCAGGGCTGGGATGTCGATTACGAGGCCATCGATTGGGATGCCAAGGACACGCTGCTCAACTCAGGCGCCATCAACTGCATCTGGAACGGCTTTACCATGGAGGGTCGCGAGGACGACTACACGTTCTCCGAGCCGTACATGCTCAATGAGCAGGTGCTCGTGGTCAAGAAGGACGCGGGTATCAAGAGCTGGGAGGATCTTGCCGGCAAGACCGTGATTACCCAGACTGATTCCGCTGCGCAGGATGTGCTCGAGGGCGACCAGAAGGATCTGGCCGCGACGTTTGCCACGCTCGATACCATCGGTGAGTACAACACGGCGTTTATGCAGCTCGAGAGTGGTGCGGTCGATGCCGTTGCCTGTGACCTCTCGATCGCTCAGTATCAGCTGGCCGCCAAGCCCGATGCCTATACGCAGCTCGACAAGCCGCTGTCCAGCGAGCACTACGCCGTCGGCTTTAAGAAGGGCGACACCAAGTCGGCCGATGCTGTAACCGAGTCACTCAAGGCGCTCTACGAGGGCGGCACGGTCAAGGACCTGTGCGATAAGTATGCAGATTACGGTCTATCCTTCGACAACTGGGTTCTCAAATAGCCACAGCACCCAACCTTGCGGCTCCAACCCTCCTCGCGTACCAAAGTACGCTTCGTCGGGCTTGTCGCTCGCAATCTTGGGCACTGTGCCTATTTGAGAGTAAAATCCGCTGTTCCGTTACTGTGAAAGAGAGCTTGGGTTGTCTATTCAGGTCATGATGCAGATGCTTGGCCAGGGATTCTTGGTCAGCTTGCAGCTGTTTGTGCTGACGCTGTTGGGGTCGATTCCGCTGGGAATTCCCGTGGCGTTTATGCGCATGAGCAAAATTGCGCCGCTTCGCTGGATCGCGCGCATCTATATTTCGGTCATGCGCGGCACGCCGCTCATGCTACAGATGTTTGCCATCTACTTCGCCCCGTACTACGTGTTCGGCATCTCGCTCACGCCCGATTCCAAGTGGACGGCGTGCGTCGTAGCGTTCATCATCAACTACGCCGGCTACTTTGCCGAGATCTATCGCTCGGGCTTGCAGTCCATTCCGCGCGGTCAATACGAGGCAGCCGAGGTGCTGGGCTATTCGCGCGTGCAGACGTTTCTGTATATCGTGATGCCGCAAGTTGCCAAACGCATTTTGCCGGCGATGGGCAACGAGATCATCACGCTGGTCAAGGACACATCGCTGGCGTTTGCCATCGGTGTGGGGGAGATGTTCTCGACGGCCAAGGCGCTGGTTGCCTCGCAAGTGAGCATGGTGCCGTTTGCGATCGCGGCGCTGATTTACTGGGTCTTTAATTTCGTCGTCGAGATGCTGCTGGGCGCCGCCGAGAAAAAATTGGATTACTACCATGATTAATTCGGTAATGAATATATCGAACGCGCGCAAGGCGTTTGGCGGCAATGAGGTGCTCAAGGATATCTCGCTCGAGGTCAAGCGTGGCGAGGTCGTGGCGATTATCGGGCCTTCGGGTGGCGGCAAGTCCACGCTGCTGCGGTGTGCCACGCTGCTCGAGACACTCGACGGAGGCTCGCTCTCGTTTGGTGACCTTGCCGTTGCGACGGATGCGGGTTCGGGCGCGGTCTATGCGAAGGGCGATGTGCCCAAACAAGCACGCTCGCGATTCGGCCTGGTGTTCCAAAATTACAATCTGTTTCCGCACTATACGGTGATGAAAAACATCACCGACGCTCCGGTTCGCGTACTCAAGCGTCCGCGCGAGCAGGCCGAAGCGCGTGCGCGTGAGTTGATCGCGCAGATGGGGCTTACGGGCAACGAGAACAAGGTGCCATGTGAGCTTTCGGGCGGTCAGCAACAGCGTGTGAGTATCGCCCGCGCCTTGGCGCTCGACCCGGAGATCTTGTTCTTTGACGAGCCGACTTCGGCACTCGATCCCGAGCTGACGGCCGAGGTACTGCGTGTCATTAAAGACCTTGCCGCGCAGAATATGACGATGGTGATTGTAACCCACGCAATGCAGTTTGCGCGCGATGTTGCCGACCGCGTGGTCTTTATGGATGGCGGCCGCATTGTCGAGGAGGGTCCTGCCGAGCAGGTCATCGACCATCCGCGTGAGCAGCGCACCCGTGAGTTCTTGAGCCGTATCGAGGGATAGGCTCAGGTATTTACTCAACTATTAATTGAGGCGAAGCCGCCGCAGGTCTTACGGTCTGTGGCGGCTTTTTGTTTGCATCGACGGGGTTCAATAATCGCCTCACAAGCTTGTCTCTTCCTCTCGCCGCCTGTATTCATACGTGCGCCGAAAGGTATGCATGGACAGCCGCCCGTGAGGGTAGGGTGGTGGCATAGGACATTTGGAGGGTGAGTCGGCTCGGCTGCCGACCATGCTGCTCCCGGGACGGCACCGACCGCGAACTCTCCCCGTTGGCGTCGCGCATTGCGCGCGGCCCTGCAAGGAGGTCATCATGGGTGCTCCCAAGACCGGTAACGTAAGGAACGTGGTGCTCGTAGGCCAAGGCGGGGTGGGCAAGACTTCACTCGCCGAAGCCATGCTCCACCTTTCCGGCAAGACCGCCCGCCTGGGCGGCCACGACGGCACCAAGCCCACGCTCGACTATGACCCCGAAGAGGTCAAGCGTGCGTTTTCCATCTCGACGACCATTGCGCCGATCGACTGGAAGGGCGCGCGCATCAATGTGCTCGATGCCCCGTGCTACCCCGATTTTATCGGCGACGCCTTTGCCGCGATGAGCGTCTGCGAGACGGCTCTGTTTGTGGTCGACGCCGAGTCCGGCCCGCAGCCTACGACGGTTAAGCTCTGGTATGCCGCCGAGGACCTGCGCCTGGCGCGTGCGGTGTTCGTAAACCGCCTGTCGCGCTCCGAGGCCAGCTTTGCGACCACGATGGACCTGCTGCAGGAGCGCTTTGGCACGCGCTTGGGCGCCGTGACCCTGGGCTGGGGCGAGGGCGAGGACTTTAACGGCATCATCGACCTGGTGCGTATGAAGGCGCGTCACTGCAACGGCACCGAAGCCGTTGAGTCGGAGATTCCCGAGGAGTATCGTGCCCAGGCCGAGGAGGCCCATGACCATCTGTGCGAGTTGGTGGCCGAGGCCGACGATGAGCTGATGATGAAATACCTGGAAGGCGAGGAGACGCTGACGCAGGAGGAGCTTGAAGGCCTGCTGTCGAAGGCGATCGCCGAGCGCATCTTTGTGCCGGTCTTTGCGGGCGATTGCATTAAGGAGCAGGGCGTCAACTCGCTGATGGACGACATCGCGACGTACTTCCCGGCGCCGACCGACTACGGCGAGATGCCGCTTATCGACGGCGATTCGCTCAAGATTTCGAGCGACGATGATCGTCCGGTGGCGTTTGTGTTTAAGACCCTGGCCGATCCGCAGCAGGGTCGCATCAGCTTTATCAAGGTGCTGACGGGCACGCTTGAGCCGGGCCTTGAGCTGGTCAACGCCCGCACGCGCAAGAGCGACCGTCTGGCTCACCTGTATGTGATGTGCGGCCGCGACATGACCGAGGTCGGGCACGCGTATGCTGGCGACATCATCGTGGCGCCCAAGCTGGCGGCCGAGACGGGCGATACGCTCTCGATTACCGGTAAGGTCGAGGCGGCGGCGTTTAAGTTCCCCAACTCGCAGTACCGCATCGCCATTGAGGCCGAGAATCGCGGCGACGAAGAGAAGCTCTACACGTTTATCGAGAAGGCCTGCAAGGCCGATCCGACCATGAGTATCGACCGCGACGAGGAGACCGGGCAGACCATCATCTCGGCGGTGGGCGAGGCGCAGGTTTCGGTGCTGCTCAACCGTTTGGAGGACCGTACCAAGGTTGTGGCAAAGAGCGTGCCGATCCGCATTCCGTATCGCGAGACCATCCGCCGCACGGCAAGTGCCCAGGGTCGTCATAAGAAGCAGACCGGTGGTGCCGGTCAGTATGGTGACTGCTGGCTGCGTGTGGAGCCGCTTATTGGGCCCGACGGCACGAGCGACGGCTACGAGTTTGTGGATGAGGTCGTGGGCGGCCGCATTCCGCGCTCGCTGATCCCCGCCGTGGACAAGGGCGTCCAGGAGACCATGAAGGACGGCATTATTGCCGGCTATCCGCTCACGGGCATTCGCGTCGCGGTGTACGACGGCTCGTATCACAGCGTCGACTCCAACGAGATGGCGTTCCGCGCGGCGGCCCGCATCGGCCTGCGCAAGGCGTGCGCCGATGCCGACCCGGTGGTGCTGGAGCCCATCGAGGAAATTACGGTGACGATCCCCGAGAGCTATGCCGGCGCCGTGATGGGCGACATCTCGGCCTCGCGCGGTCGCGTGACAGGCATGGAGACCGACGAGCGCGGCGATACCGTGGTCATTGCCCAGGCGCCGCTGGCCGAGCTGACGGATTATTCGACGCGCCTGCGCTCTATCACGCGCGGCACGGGCGACTTTACCATGAAGCCCGCAGGCTATGAGCAGGTGCCTTATGACGTTCAGGCCAAGCTGGTCGAGCGCTATGAGGAGGGCCGCGCCAAGTAGCGTGTGGCTTTGTCTGCAACATGCATGCCGATGCAAGGGCCGCTCTGGGTAATCCGGAGCGGCCCTTTTTGATCCCTGGGGGATGCAAATCGGTTCTTGTCGTGGTTAGGGCTAGTCCCCCGAGGCCTGGTTGCGGCCGGTGGCGTAGTCAATCTGCACATGCGGTTGCAGGTTGTAGCAGTACACGTGGAAGCACAGCGTTTTGCCGTGGTCCTCGACCGACTGTGCCTCAAGGCGCACGCCACGGCAGACAAGTTCCTCTTCGTTATACATGGGTGTGACGCGATAGAGCACGTGGTTGCCCGTGTCGTGGATGTAGCCGAGAATCTGCTCTTCGAAGGGCAACATGCCTGTCTCGTTGAGATAGCGAGTACCGGTGAGGAGATTTTTGCGGTTGGCGTTTTCGCCGCAGAGCGACCAGGCGATAAGGTGACAGCGGTTGTAGAGGCTCTGGCCTGGAATAAAGTCGTAGCGCTGCTGGTGCCAACCGGCGGGATGGATGCGCGAGATGTCGCCGCGCTTGCCTTGGCCGAGCGATTCGGGTCCTATGCAGGCGAGCGCTTTGCGGGTACGGCCCAGGCTGTCGAGTTTAGAGAACTTCTTAAAGCAGCCCTCTTCGGTGGCCCGTTCGTATTCATCGAGCGTGAACGACGGCGTGCCGAGCGGATGCGTGCCGTCGGCGCGGAGGGCAACGTAGGGGTTGCCGGCGTAGTCGGGAATGCTGCTGAGATATACGCCGCGGGCGCGGTTGAGGTCGGGGTTTTCCACTTCGTCGACGGGGGTGGCGTTCGAAGAGACATCGTCAGCGGTGCCGGTCGTGGCGGATTCGGAGCCATCGCCGGAGTCCTCGGAGCTCGCTGTTCCCGATTCGAGCCGGGCGACCAAGTCCGCTTCGTCGTCGGTGCGGTTGGGGCTCTCGCTTTGCTTCTCGGCTAGAGCCGCCGCCTGCTCATCGCTTTGCGGCGAGAGCAGCTTGGGCGCCCCGTCGAGCGATCCCGTAAACAGCGCAAAGCCCAGCACCACGGCGGTGCCGATGGAAAGTACTTGCTTGTAGGCGGACTTGCGCGACATTGCGGCTCCTGGCTAGATGGTTGGGAATCTACCAGTCTAGCAGGTGCCGGCAGGGGCCGTTCTATCGAACAAATACTCAAGATTTGGGATAGACGTTACTGATTCATTTGCCTCATATGGAGCTGCGACGGTTGTGCATATGGAGCTATTCGGCGTTTCCCCAGATAAAACCTGCCAAAATAAACCTGGCCCTTTTCAGCAGGTTGGCGCGATATGATATATACGTTATATACAAGTTGCAAAGTGGGATGGGGTTGCGGTAACGCAAGCCGGCGAAGGGGGCCGATATGATCAAGGCTGTCATTTTTGACATGGACGGAACGCTGGTCGACACCGAGCGTTTGGACATGAGGGCATGGAAGGTGGGCGCTGCCGAGCTGGGGATCGCGATTGACGATGCGCTGGTCCATCAGTTTATCGGTCGCTCGATGCCCGATGTCAGGGACATCCTTGAGGAGCATTATGGCAGCCGCGAAATCGTCGAGACGGTCGAAGCCCGCTACAGGGATGCTCTCGACGAGATGGTCAAGACCGATCTTGAGCTTAAGGCTGGCGCTGCCGAGTGCCTGGACGAACTGCTGGCTGCGGGCTATCACGTGGGCCTTGCGACGTCGTCGCGTCGCGTTGCGGCCGAGCGCAACCTTAAGACGGTCGGCCTCTTTGACAAGTTTGAAACGGTGACCTGCAACGAGGATACTCTGAACGGCAAGCCCAATCCCGAGATCTACCTGCTCGCCTGCGAGCGCGCGGGCTTTGCTCCCGAGGAATGTGCCGTGGTCGAGGACTCACGCAATGGCTGCGTCTCAGGCATCACGGCCGGCTGCCATGTCTTTGCCGCGCCCGATATCTTGCCGCTGCCGCAGGACGTGGTAGATGGCTGCGAGGCCGTGCTCGACACGCTGTTCGATCTGCCGGCCGCGGTCAAGGCCGTGCGCTAAAGGTATGTGCCGAGGTCGATGACGGTAGCTTTGGCGTGGCTGCTTGCCCGGGTGCTGACGCGCTCGGCAATCTGGCTGCCGATGCCGTAGCCGTCGGATGCGGTATTCTACTCTCCGGCGCCAATGAACTCAATTTTAATATCGGGATACGGGGCGAGGGTCTTGTGGATGCCAGGTATGCGCAGAGCGAGCTGCATGAATGCCGCTCTGCCCACAACGGTGATATGGCGTGTCCCTCTTCGCGTTTTCCCCGATAAAAATCTGCCAAAATAAACCTGTCCCTTTTTTAGTAGGTTGCGGGGGCTCGGGTTTGCTTGTTTCGCGTGACGTTGCGTGGAATAATCGAGGCGAACCATCTTAACTAGAATTCATTGCGCTTGCCCTTCGGCTGCGCCTATTTTCGGAGGCATCATGAGGGTCGTTAAGCGCATTAATCACAATGCCGCCTTGCTTGTCAACGATAAGGGAACCGAGCTTGTGGCACTGGGGAAAGGCATTGGTTTTCCTGACGGCCCCGATGAGGTTTCGCTTGCGCAGATTGAGCGCACGTTTTACAACGTTGATGCGCGCTATCTGCCACTTCTTAACGAGATCGATCCCAAGGTAATGGAGTTTAGTGCGCAGATTGCCGATGTCGCGCGCACCAACATTTCGCGCGAGCTGTCGGCGAACCTTCCTTTTACGCTCGCCGACCACATTAGTTTTGCCATCAAGCGCTGCCGTGAGCACATGTTTGTTCAGATGCCGCTTTCTTGTGACGTTCAACAGCAATATCCCATTGAATTTAAGATCGCGATGCTTGCCCATGCTGGCATAGAGCGCGAATTCGGCATATCTATGCCACGCGGGGAGAGGGCGGGCATCGCACTCTGCATCGTTAACAGCGTTATGGCAAGTTCTAGTAAGGCGAAGTCAAACGACGTCCGCCGCGAGGAACGCCTGATCGAAAAGCTCGTAGCGATCATCGAGAAAGATCTTGCTATCGCCGTTGACCGCGATGCTTTTGACTATGCACGCTATGACACTCATGTACGCTACTTGTTAGAGCGCGTCCGCACCGGGGAGCCGCTTAATACCGATAATGCGGCGCTCTATCGTCCTCTCTGTGAGGAGCACCCGGCTATAGCGGCTTGTGTTGACAAAATGGCAGAAGTTATCGAGGAAACGTATCATGCCTCCATCGTGCCCGAGGAGAAGGTGTATCTCATGCTCCATGTCAATCGGGTCTATGCCGGCAACGTAACGGGCAAGGTGCCAGCCGACAAATAGGCGCTTTCTATGCCGTTCATCAAAGAAAGCGTACCGTTCGCAGACTTTTGGGCATCATGAGGCCGCCGTTCGCATGGTGAAGCTGATACCCTTAGCGCGACATAAGGTGTTATTCGAGAGCTGAGCTTCCGAAGCGTGACGTAAAGACAGAGCGACCTGTCGATGTCTCGTTTTGGAGCTTTTGTCTTTACGCCGTTTCCCTCAACAATCGAATACTTCCGTGCGGGCGACGGGCCACCGTCCGCTTTGTCTCCTCGCGCGCGCAGCGAGGGAGGAACCGGATCGTTCGAAAGGGAAGATGATATGGCTGACAATAAGAAGATCGCAGCCGATGTGCTCGAGGCGCTGGGTGGCAAAGACAACATCACCTTTGCAGCCCACTGCATGACGCGTCTGCGTTTTAACCTTAAGGATATGGAGTTGCCCGACATTAACGCTGTTAAAAATATTAACGGCGTCATCGGCGCTCAAATATCTGGCGGGCAGTTCCAGGTGATTATTGGGCAAAACGTGCCTAAGGTATATGACGAGCTCATCAAGATGAGCGGCTTGGCCAAGCAGGAGAGCATCGACGAGAACCTCGACGCAAGTGGAGTCAAAACACCGCTTACCCCGGCAGCCGTTGGCAATGCGATTCTTAACTACCTCTCGGGCTCCATGGTTCCGATGATTCCATTGCTGCTCGCGTCGGGCATGTTCAAAACCGTTGCCGTCGTACTCGGGCCAACGATGCTCAATCTCATTGCGGATACGAGCGATCTTTATGTCCTGCTCAATATGCTCTACAACGTGACGTTCTATTTCATTCCGATCTTCTTGGGCTTTACGGCTGCCAAGAACATTGGCGCCACGCCCATGTACGGCGCTTTTATGGGCGGTGTGCTTATCGAACCGACGTTTATGCAAATGGCAGCCGAGGGAAAAGCCTTTAGCGTTTATGGCATCCCTTGCGTGCCTGCAAACTATGCGCAGACGGTTATTCCCATTCTGCTCACGGTTGCGTTGATGTCCGTGTTCGAGAAGTTCTTGCGCAAGCACATGCCCGATTCGCTCACCACGGTCTTTACGCCGCTTTGCACGCTTGCCCTGACTGTCCCCTTTGCGCTTTGCCTGCTTGCTCCTCTTGGTTCTTGGTGCGGTAACGGTTTGGCGGTTGTCTTTGAGTTCCTCGGTGCCGAGGGAGGTATCGTGGCGATTATTGGTGGCGGCTTGCTTGCAGCAATTTGGTTGCCCATGGTCATTACGGGCATGCATGTTGCGGTCATCATGATTGCCATTGCAAACTTTATGTTGACGGGCTCTGACAGCTTTATTCTGGTCGCCCCTACGGTTGCGCTGTGGGCTGCCTATGGAGCGGAGATTGCGACATGGCTCAAACTCCGTAACAAGGAGGAAAAGAGCCAATGTGCCGGGTATGTTGTCGCCCAGCTCATCGGAGGCGTCGGCGAGCCGTTCATCTATGGCATGATGTTCCGCTATCGTAAACTGTTCGTTGCCTGCATGGCGGGTTCGTTTGTCGCCGGTGCCGTGGCGCTCGCCTTGCATGTCAATGCTTACCTCGCCGGTGCTGCCTCCAACGTGCTCAATATTATGACGTTTGTTGGCGGCGGCAACGAGAACCTGATCAGTGCCGTCATCGCTTCGGCGGCTGGCTTTGTCGTAAGCTTTGCTGTGGCTTGGTTCTTTGGCTTTAGTGAGGATGAGCTCGAGAACGGTCCGATTTCCGAGCGCTAGAAAAGCGGTCGTAGACAGGCGGTCTAGTTCAAAATGTGCCGTCTAAAGATGATTCTGCAGGGCGGTATGTATGTTGCCCCCCGCACATTATGTCGAAGGGATTATTGTTACATATGCTTATCAGCGAGGCTATTCAAGCTATCCAGGACTACTGTGACGGCATTGATGCTTTTGCCGGGAAGCCCATCGAGCTTGCGACGACGCGCGATCAGGTGCTTTACGGCGACATCGATCAGCAATGTACCGGAATAGTTACATGCATTTGGGCTACGGCGGAGGTGATTCGTCGTGCCAAGGAGCTTGGCGCTAACCTGATTGTTCCTCACGAGGCACTGTTCTGGAACCACGGAGACCGCCGTGAAGTGGTTGCGGGGAACAAGACCTTTGAGGCAAAGTGCGCTTTGCTTGACGAATGGGGTGGCGCGGTCTGGCGTTGCCATGACTATATCCACTCGGGTGTGCCGCTCGCCTCGGACGGTTCGATGGTCGACGGCATCTTTTACGGATTCGCGGTCAAGATGGACTGGCTTGGCTCCGCGGTAGACGAGACATTCATGAGGTACCGCATTGAGCCAACGCCGGCCCGCGATCTTGCGCAGGCGCTCGTACACAAGCTTGGATTAAACGGGACGCGCTTGATCGGCGACGGTGACGCGCTCGTCCGCAATGTCGAGATTCCAATGCACATCATGGGGCGAGATAACGACGAGATTGCCCATATCGACTCCGAAGGCATCGATTGCATTTTGACCATGGAGTTTATCGACTTTACGGTGAGCGAGTACATCCGCGACGCCGCAATGCTCGGTCAGGGAAAATGCGCAATCCATATGGGTCACTTTAATGGCGAGGAGCCGGGCATGGAGTATATGGCGAAATGGCTGCCCGCCGCGCTCGGGGACGCTGGCGCAGGTCTGCTGGTTACCTTTGTCCCCATGGGAGATACGTATCAGTACGTGCTGGCATAAATAGAACAGGGCCGCGACGCCATATAGGTGTCGCGGCCTTGTCTGCGTTTCCCCAGATAAAACCTGCCAAAATAAACCTGTCCCTTTTTGGCAGGTTGGCGACAATTTATGTAGTTCAGGTTGAGCATAAGCGAGCGAGCAGGTTCCGGGTGCGGCAAGGTGGCGTGAAACAAGCGGTCGCTGACCTTTTGGTCGCGCCCGTGAAGTTGAACGTCAGTTTGCCGTGCCCGGGGCCTGCGCAGCGCCGAGCGGTTACGCCGTTTGTAAAACGGCGTAACCTAAAGGTTCATGTTGCCGTGGATGTAGGGGGTGACCTCGGGGGAGATATGGCCGCAGCCTAGGTTGTGCAGGGCAGATTCGATGGCGGCGGGAAGCGGGGCCTTGCCCCCGTCGTTGACCGCGGTGTTGCCGAGGGCGGCAATCTTGGCAACGTCTGCCGGCGCGGCCTCGATATGCATGCAGCCGCCGACCAAGCGCGCGCGGACCTGGTCCAGGCCAAGGTCGTGCAGGTAGTCCTCGCAGGCGCGAATCACATCGACCTTCTCGCGTGTGAGCTCCTCGCCCGTGGGGACGCGCGTGGCCAGACAGGCTCCTGCCGGCAGGTTCCAGACGGGATAGCCCCAGGCGCGCAGCAGCTCGCGCTCTTCGTCCTTGGTAAAGCCGACCTCCATAAGCGGCGAGCGCACGCCGAGCTCCTGGGCGGCGCGCATGCCGGGGCGGTAGTCGCTGCGGTCGCTTGCGTTGCTGCCGTCGATGACGGTGGGAAAGCCCAGCGACCTGGCGTGGTTGACGATGGCGGTAAAGCCGGCGCGCTTGCAGTGGTAGCAGCGGTCGGCGTCGTTGCAGGCTACCTGGGGGAGCTGCAGTTGATCGACCGAGAGGTTGAGCACGGGGAGCTTAGAATGCGGCCCCTCATCGGCCTGCCCGTCAATCGCCCGCTCAAACGAAGCCTGCTCGGGCGTGCCGATGAGCGGCGTGGTGAGGTGAACGAGAAGCGTGCTGGCGGGCATGATGCGGGCGCAGACTGCGGCCAAAAAGCTGCTGTCGACGCCACCGGAAAAGCCGATGGCGACGCGTCCGTATGCCAAAAGCAGCTGCTCGAGCGCTGTGAGTTTGTCCTGAAGCCCCTCTGCAGGTGCGGTGGTGTCTGAAAGCATGAATCGATCCTTGCCGTTGAGTACTCGGTCGAAAACTATAATCCTACCGAGCCGCTTGTCATAAGACTTCTATCTATGTAACGAAAGTGCAATATGCTATATACGTTATATACAAGTTTACAGGTGCGGTAAAGTTGCGGGAGTACAGCAGCGCGAAGAGATGGGGGACCGATATGATCAAGGCCGTTATTTTTGACATGGACGGAACGCTGGTCGACACCGAGCGTTTGGGTATCAAGGCGTGGAAGGCGGGCGCGGCCGAGCTGGGATTCGCGATTGATGATGCGCTGATCCATCAGTTTATCGGTCGTACGCTGCCCGATGTCATGGGCATCCTTGAGGAGCATTACGACAGCAGCGAAACCGCTGAGGCAATCTATCGTCGCCATAAGGAGATTCGCGACGAGATGGTCAAGACCGATCTGGAGCTTAAGGCTGGCGCTGCCGAGTGCCTAGGCGAGCTGCTGGCTGCGGGCTATCACGTGGGCCTCGCGACGTCGTCGCGCCACGTTACCGCCGAGCGCAACCTTAAGACGGTCGGCCTCTTTGACAAGTTTGAGACGGTGACCTGCGGCGAGGACGTCGCGCACGGCAAGCCCGACCCCGAGATGTACCTGCTCGCCTGCGAGCGCGCGGGCTTTGCTCCCGAGGAGTGCGCCGTGGTCGAGGATTCGCGCAACGGCTGCGTCTCGGGTATCACGGCCGGCTGCCACGTCTTTGCCGTTCCCGACATCGTGCCGCTGCCGCAGGACGTGGTGGATGGCTGCGAGGCTGTGCTCGATACGCTGTTCGATCTGACGGCGGCGGTCAAGGCCGTGTGTTAGCGTTCGCATGTGAATCATTTCAATAGCATTTTAAGGATGCGGCCAACCGCTAAGTGTGGGTGGCCGCATCCTTTTGTTTAGAAGAGTTTTTAACCAAAAAACTACCGCTTACCGATTGATAACAACCGCTCGCCGGACTAAAGTTGACTCATATTGAAATTGAAACGGTTCAAATAATAATGAAAACTGTAAATGAAGCGCTTCAATAAGGGGAGAGCACATGGAGAGTCGCATCGAGTCCAAGCAGTACGCAGCGGTCGATATCGGTGCCTCGAGCGGTCGCGTTCTTGCCGGCTGGATCGAGGACGGCAAGATGTCCTACCAGGAGGTCTACCGCTTCGATAACGAGCAAAAGCGCGTAGACGGCCACGACTGCTGGGACGTTGAGGCTCTGTTCGACCATGTTGTCGCAGGCCTGCGCGCCGTCAAGGATCAGACCGGACAGGCTCCGGCCACCATCGGAATCGATACCTGGGGTGTTGATTTCGTGCTGCTCGATGAGCACAACAAGATCGTCGGTGATACGGTCGCCTACCGCGATGCCCGCACTGACGGCATCTACGAAGTTGCCGACCAAATTATGGATCCGGCCGAGGTCTATGCCCGCACCGGCATTCAGCGTCAGCCTTTCAACACGCTCTATCAGCTGCTCGCCCTCAAGAACGAGCATCCCGAGCAGCTCGAGGCAGCTCGTACCTTCTTGATGATCCCCGACTATCTCAACTGGCGTCTGACCGGCATCAAGGCCAACGAGTACACCAACGCGAGCACTACCGGCATGCTCGACGCCGAGAGGTGCACGTGGGACACCGAGATCCTTTCGCGCTTTGGTATTCCCCAGAGCATCTTCCTGGAGCCGACCATGCCCGGCGCCGTGCTCGGCGAGCTCACGGCCGACATCTCCGAGAAGATCGGTTACTCCGCGACCGTGGTGCTGCCTGCCACGCACGACACTGGCTCTGCCTTCCTGGCCGTTCCCGCCAAGGATGACAACGCCGTCTACATCTCGAGCGGAACGTGGAGCCTGCTGGGCGTTGAGAACCAGCACGCTATCACCAGCGAGTTCGCCCGCAAGCAGAACTTTACCAATGAGGGCGGCTACCTCAAGCGCTATCGCTTCCTCAAGAACATCATGGGCTTGTGGATGAACCAGTCCGTCCGTCGCGAGATCAACGGCGTAGACTATGTCGAGGGCAAGACCTCGCACAAGGCTCTCATGGATCATAAGGTTGGCTTTGACGAGCTCCGTACGCTCTGCCGCGAGGCTGAGCCCTTCGAGGCGTATGTCGATGTCGACGACGACCGTTTCCTGGCCCCCGACTCCATGATCCAGGAGATTAAGCAGGCCTGTGCCGAGGGCGGCGAGCCGATCCCGCACACCGTGGGCGAGATCATGCGTACCAACTACTGCAGCCTTTCGCGCTCGTATGCCAAGGCCATCGAGGGCTTGCGTGAGCTTTCGGGCCACGACTACACGAGCATCAACATCGTGGGCGGCGGCTGCCAGGATTACTACCTCAACCAGATGACGGCCGATACCTGCGGGCTCCCCGTGTTCGCCGGCCCCATCGAAGGTACCTGCATCGGCAACTTTATCGTTCAGATGATCGCCGGCGGCGATTTTGCCGACCTGGCCGATGCCCGTGCCTGCGTTGCCCGCTCCTTCAATGTCAAGCGCATCGACCCCAAGGGCACCCAGGCCTAAACGAGGGCAGGGCCTGCCCCGACTCACCTTTCAACTACTCCCAGCCCCGCGTGCGGCAAACGACTCCTGCCGGGCGCGAGCGGCTCTCTCCGATGACATACGGCGCGGAGGCCCTACACGAAACCATACTCCGCGCCGACGTCAATCGGCTTGCTACGTTTTTCAATTGGACCTGCGGGTCCCGGAGAGGAGACAAACAATGGCAATGGAAGATCTGGCGTTTATCAAGGGCTTCTGCCGCTTGTGCGATGACGGCTTTAAGCAGGGCTGGCATGAGCGCAACGGCGGCAACCTCACTTACCGTATGACCGACAAGGAGGTCGCCGAGGCCAAGCCGTTCTTTGAGGAGCCTCGCGAGTGGGTCAAGATGGGCGTGCGCGGTGAGAATCTTGCTGGCCAGTACTTTGTGAGCACCGGCTCGGGTAAGTACATGCGCAATGTTCTCGAGAGTCCGCATGCCAACATCGGCATCGTCGAGATCAACGAGACCGGTGACGCCTTCCGCATTGTGTGGGGCCTTGCCAACGGCGCCCGTCCGACCAGCGAGTTCGAGAGCCACTACATGAACCACTGTGTCGCCGCCGCCCGTACCGATGGCGCCGACCGCGTGATTTACCATGCCCACACCCCCGGCATCATCGAGATGTCCTTTGTGGTGCCGCTGGAGGACCGTGCCTTCACCCGCATCCTGTGGCAGATGATGACCGAGTGCGTCGTCGTCTTCCCGACCGGCGTGGGCGTGGTGCCCTGGATGGTCCCGGGTGGCCCGGCCATCGCCGAGGCGAGCTCCGAGCTCATGAAGACCTACGACACCATCGTCTGGGCCCACCACGGTCTGTTTGCCGCCGGCCCTGACTTCGATACGACCTTTGGCCTGGCGCACACCGTCGAGAAGGCCGCCGAGATTTACCTGGCCGCACGTGCTGCCAACGGTGGTTCGGATGACTTCCTCAACAAGATTTGCGACGAGGGCCTCAAGAACACCTGCCGCGACTTTGGTATCAAGATCAACGAAGCATTTGTTGACTAGCGCAAGAAAGGTGGATATAGATGCTCGTTAACACCAAGGCCAAGGTTGGCGTCTTTTCTATCACCCTCGGTGCCTATCTTCCGCAGTTTCCGCAGCTCGTTCCCAACTTCGAGCAGCAGTACGAGGACTTTAAGGCCACGCTGCCCACGACAGTCGAGCTTGTTGACGGCGGCATGGTGACCACCAAGGAGCAGGCCCAGGTCGCTGGCGACAAGTTCCGCGCCGAGGACGTCGACCTGGTCATCCTGCAGATGCTCACCTATGCCACGAGCTACAACGTGTTGCCGGTCGTGCGCGACCTGGATGTGCCCGTCGTCGTGGTCAATGTGCAGAAGAAGGCCCAGCCCGACTACGCTAACACCGACATCCCCACGTGGCTGGGCGACCTGTACGCCTGCGGCGCCCCCGGCGAGGTCGTGGCCGACCTTAACCGTGCCGGCAAGCGTCATGCTGTTGTGACCGGCGTTGTCGAGGGCGGCGACCCGGCTGTGGCCGAGCAGCTCGAGCAGTGGTGCCGCGCCGCCCAGGTGCGTCGTCGCCTGCGTCGCACCAACATCGCCCAGATCGGCCGTCCGTACCCGGGCATGATGGACCTCTACATCGACGAAACCAACCTCTACAACCGTCTGGGTCTCTACACCAAGCAGTTTGACTGGGAGAAGATGTGGGCCATCGCCGACAACATCGATGACCAGGCCGCCGTGGACGCCAAGGCTGCCGAGATTCTCGACACCTTCGACGTCGAGGGCGGCGCCAAGGTGAGCGACGAGCCCATCCAGGAGATGGCCAAGTACGTTGTTGCCTTTGAGCAGTGGGTCAAGGACGAGGAGATCGGTCTGGTCGCCAGCCACTACGATGGCTATGCCAAGGGTCAGGCCGGCGTGCTCGACTCCATGCTCATTCCGGCGTTCTCCATGCTCATCAAGCAGGGCACGAGCTGCGCGGTCGAGGGCGATATGAAGGTCGCCATCGCCATGAGCATCCTTAAGACCATCTCTGGCACCGGCCAGCTTTCCGAGATGTACTCCATCGACTTCCCCGAGGACATCGTCATCATCGGCCACTCCGGCTCTGGCGATGCCGACATCTCGACCGCCAAGAAGCCGACGCTCAAGGTCGTCCCCGTGTTCCACGGCAAGACCGGCGGCGGCTACCTCACCCAGTTCTATCCCGGCCACGGCACCATCACCTTCCTGGGCATCACGCAGGACGGCGACGGCAACTTCAAGTTTGTGGTTGCCGAGGGCGAGAACGTCGACGGCCCGATCTTTACCTTCGGTGACACCAACATGCGTATGAAGTTCTCGATCGGCGCCCGTGAGTTCATGGATCGCTGGAACGAGACGGGCCCGACTCACCACATGGCCGCCTGCCTGGGCAGCCAGACCGACACGATTCTTAAGGTCGCCAAGATTTTGAATGTGCCCGTCGAGATCGTCTGCCGCTAGATTAATAGCCACAGCTGGGTGGACCTCCCGCCTGTTTTGATGCGGGAGGTCCACTTGCGCACAGCAGCCTTAGCTGCCCAGCCAACAAAAATGGCCATTTTTGTCGTTAAGTAGGCCCAAAATGGCCTCTTATCAACAGAAATGGCCATTTTTTTTGAAGGGGAACGACGGGTTTCAACCGTTTGCCGCGTAAAAGCCACCGTTTGCCGGTACGTCATTTGAAACGTTTCATCGCAATGGCTATAGTGTAGCCAGAAAGAAAAGCTGCGCCGGAGACAAGGTGTCAGTGGGATTGTTATTCCATTTGGAAGCATGACCGGGTCAGAGGCTCTAGGAGTCCTCTGGCTCGGTCTTTTTTGTGCAGCTATTCTTGAGGTCGATGCAGTGCACGGCAGCGGCCCTATGGATTGGGACCTAAGGAGAGGCGGTTTGCGATGGATGTTCTCGAGACCATCAAAGCCCTGGTCGGCGGCGACACGAACGTGAGCTCGGTGATCGAGCTTGACGGCGGCGTGCAGATCAGGGTCAAAGACGCAAGCGCCGTGAAGCTCAGCGAGATCTGCGCCCTAGCGGGCGTGGAGAGCGCCAAGCTCACGTCCTCGGTCCTCAAATGTACGTTTATCCACGGAAAGGGTAAGCACATGGGTCAGTACCATGAACTCGCCGGCGAGATCCTCAAAGGGGTCGGCGGTATCGAAAATATCAAGAACGTGCGCCACTGCATCACGAGGCTGCGTTTTACGCTCAAAGACGAGAAGATCGCCCAGGACGAGACGATCAGCAACCTTGACGGCGTCATCCAGGTCATGAAGGCCGGCGGCCAGTACCAGGTCGTTATCGGCGCTGCCGTGGACGATGTCTACGAGGAGCTCGTGAGCGAGTACAAGGTCCCGGGCGTGGGCACGGTCGCTGAGGACGATGCGGCCGAGGACGAGGACGAGAAGAGCCGCAACGTCTTTAACATGCTGATGGACACGGTGTCGGGCTGTATGGCGCCTACGCTTATGCCCCTCGCTGCCGCAGGTATGATCAAGGGCCTGCTCGCCCTCTGCATTGCCATGGGCTGGCTCACCGCCGATAGCGGTGCCTACATGATCTGGTACTCCATTGCCGACGGCTTCTTCTACTTCCTGCCCATCATCTTGGGCTACACTGCGGCCAAGAAGTTCGGCTGCAACGAGTTTCTGGGCATGGCGCTCGGCGCGGCGCTCGTGTATCCGGCCATGGTCAACCTGAGCTCCACGGCCGAGGTCGCAGGCACCATCCTCGAGGGCACCGCCTTCCAGATGAGCTACTACAACACCTTCTTCGGCATTCCCGTCATCTTCCCGGCGGCCGGCTACACTTCGAGCGTTATCCCCATCCTTATCGCCGTGTGGGCCGCCTCTAAGCTCGAGGGCGCGCTCAACAAGGCCGTCCCGCAGCTCATCCGCTCCATGGCCGTGCCGTTCCTCTGCTTTGCCATCATGGCTCCCGCGACCTACCTTGTGATCGGCCCCGTGGCCTCCATGATTTCGGGCGTCCTCACCCTCATCACCGAGACCCTCATCAACATCCCCGTCGTGGGCGGCGCTGTGGTCGGTCTCGTCGTGGGTGGTGCGTTCTCCACGCTCGTTATGTTCGGTCTGCACTGGGCCATCATCCCCATCATGCTCAACAACATCGCTATGCTCGGTTACGACCCGCTCATGGCAGCCGGTTCCATCGGCGGCTTCGTGGGCGTCTCCCAGGGCCTGGCCGTGATCCTGCGCACCAAGAGCGACAAGACCCGCAACGTTGCCATCCCGGCCACCATCTCGCAGTTCTTTGGCGTAGGCGAGCCGCTGCTCTACGGTATCCAGCTCCCCAGCAAGTTCCTCTTTATTCAGAACATCGTCTTCAGCGCAGCAGCCGGCCTGGTTATGGGTGCGCTTAACGTCCACGCCTTCAGCATGGGCAGCGCCGGTCTCTTCGGTATCCCCACCTTTATGGATCCCTCGGGCGCCGACACGAGCAATATCGTGTTCTACCTGGGCACCCTTGCCGTGATCATGGTCGTTGCCTTTGTCTTTACCATGGCGACCTATCACGACGACGGTAGCTACCTGGGCAAGAAGCGCGCCGACAAATAATCGTCGGTACAGATTACACCCCAGCCAGAATGGCGGTTCCACGTGGCGGGCCGCCATTCTGTTTATCTCTTGAGAGGTCAGGATGGAGCATACGTTATTGGACGGGGCGCGCTGGATCGCAGGCGCGCCGTTTTGCTACGAGCCCGAGTCGGCTTTTTTTGGCGAAACATATCGAAACCATGTGGTCATGGGGTCGTTTGAGCTTGAAAGCGTGCCCGCACGGGCCGAGCTCGAGCTGGCGGTGCTGGGCTATGCGCGCGTGCGCATCAACGGTAAGCGCGCGGATGGCTCCGAGCTTCTCGGATGGTGGACCAACTTTACCAAAAAGGTCTATGCGCACAAGGTCGACGTGGCGGGCCTTTTGCATGAGGGTGAAAACGAGATCCAGATCGAGCTCGGCAACGGATTTTTTAACCCCTCGCCCTTACGCCTGTTTGGCAAGTACAACCTGCGCGAGCGCCTGACCGAGGTCGGCACGCCCCGCGTGGCCGCACGGCTCGTCGACGGCGAGGGCAAGGTGCTCGTTGCCACCGATGCCTCGTGGAGTGTGCGCGAGGGCGACCTCCTGTTCAATAACGTGTATCTGGGCGAGGTGTTTGACCTGCGCGGGGGTGCTCCCGCGGCAGGCCCGTGCCCTGTGACGGTATATGACGATACTCGCTCGGTCGAGCTCACGCCGGTCGCCCCGTGCGTGCGCGCGGGAAGCATTGCGCCCGTGCGGATCTTTGAGCACGAGGGGGCGACGGTTGTCGACTTTGGCGAGGTCGTCGCCGGATTTTTGCGTATGCGCGTGGCGGCTCACGCGGGTGCGCGCATCGAGCTTCTCTATTCCGAGACCTGGCGCGATGGCGGCCCTTATACAGGGACGGCGGTTGCGGGCTATGCCGGCATGGAGACTCCGCGCGGCGTGTGTCCCGGCGGTCCCGACGCTCCCGAGCCGGCCGAGCAGCACGACTCGGTGCTCTGCCACGAGGGCGTCAACGAGTTTGAGAACCGCTTCTGCTGGCATTCGTTCCGATACGTGAGCGTGACGGGCGCGTCTGCTGCCGACATCGTCGAGGCGGTGGCGACCTATGTGCATACGGACCTTGCGCAGGTGGGTAAGCTTGAGCTGGGCTGCGAGCGCTTTGAGCGGCTGCACGAGGCTGCGATCCGCACCAAGCTCAACAACAACCACGGCCTGTTTGAGGACTGCGCGCGCGAGCGCTTTGGCTACGGCGGCGATATGGTGGCCCTCGCCGCGTCCCAGACGTTCTCGTTTAACGTCGCGGGCCTCATCGACAAGACGCTTGCGGATTTTGCACGCGATCAGACGGAGCGAGGCGGCCTTCCCGAGACGGCGCCGTTCATGGGTATCGGCTCCAACGGGCCCGCCTATGGCGAGGGGCCGCTTATATGGCAGATCGCCTACCCGTATCTGGCGCTTGTTGCAGATCGTGTCTGCGGGCGACGCGACCTGCTCGAGCGGGAGTGGGCGGGCATCGAGCGCTTTGGCGACTACCTGCTCGGCTTTGATGCGGCAGAGCTCGCTCCGCACTGCCTGGGCGACCACGGCAGCCTGATTGCGCAGGGCTTCTCGAGCGGCAGCCCCGACAAGGAGTTTGTGGGCTGGTGCGCAATCCTTTGGGCGCTCGGCCTTGTGTGCGAGGCGGGGGAGCGCTTAGGCTGCGATGTCGAGCGCTTTGCTGCGGCCGCCGCAGAGCTGCGGCCCCGGATCATCGATCGCTTTAAGCACGAGAACGGATCGTTTGGCGACGGGACCCAGACGTCTTGGGCGTTTGCCGCGGAGCTCGGCCTGGGCGACCAGTCGGAGCTGGTGGGCGCACTGGTGCGTGCGATCAAGGCCGAAGGTGGCGTGCTCACCACGGGCATCTTCGGTACCTCGTTTGCCTTTAGGCTGCTTGCGGAGTATGGCTACAGCGAGCTTCTTGAGCGCTGGCTGCTGAGCGAGGAGAACCCGAGCCTACTCGGAATGCTCGCCGACGGCAACGGGGCGCTTATCGAGATGTTCGACGATCCTTTGGCCTCGTGCGACCATGCCATGTTCTCGAGCTACGACCAGTGGTTCTACGAGGGTCTGGGTGGCCTTTTAGTTGCGCGCGACGCGCAGGGCTGCGACAAGCTCACGGTCAAGCCCTACCTTTCGCACGCCACGGACAGTTTTGCCTGTACGTGGAAGACCTGCAAGGGCGCGGCACGCGTGGAGTGGAAGCGCGCGGACGGCGCGGTCACGGTTGCCGTCGAGGTGCCCGAGGGCGTCGAGACGGCCATCGAGTCCCCCTGGGGCTCGGAGGTCCTCTCGTCAAAGACAGAGGGCACGCGTACCGTCATGGTCGTTTCTGAAGAGAAAGGGGGCTGCTAGATGAGCTACCCACATCTGTTTTCTCCCATTAAGCTGGGCGACACGCTTGTGCAGAACCGTATCGTCGCAAACCCCATGAGCGAGCATTACGAGGATCGCTGCCGCGGTGGCGCCGGTGTCGTGATCTGCGGGCACACCATTGTGGAGCCCGGGCGCTCGTCGTGGATGAGCGCCGATGAGCCGTATGCATTCTCCAAGTACGAGCGCGAGTCCACGGTGGCCCGCGCCCGCATGGCGCGCGCGGGTGGTGCGGCGGCAAGTATCGAGCTTGCGCATGCGGGTCAGTATGCGCGCACCGTGGACTACGCCATGGGACCAGACGGCTTTGTGCGCGCCGATGGCATCGAGGTGCGCGCCATGACGCCCGCCATGATGGAGCATACGGCCGCATGTTGGGTGCAGGCGTGCGTTGATGCGCGCCGCGCGGGCTTTGACATGGTGTTTTTGCACTTTGGGCACGGCTGGCTCATGGGGCAGTTTTTAAGCCCGCTGTTCAACCACCGCACGGATGGGTACGGCGGCTCCATCGAAAATCGCATGCGCTTTCCCTTGCAGGTGCTGAGCGCCTGCCGCGAGGCCGTGGGGCCGCGCTTCGCCATGGAGATGCGCATCTCGGCTGACGAGTGGATGCCGGGCGGCATAGAGCTTGACGACGTCATCGCGTTTTGCCGCGAGGCCCAGCGCTACGTGACAAGCATTCAGGTCTCCTGCGGGCTCGATATCGAGCACGAGGCCAACGTGCACACTTCGGCAACTAACCTCGACCCGCATCTGCTCAACCTGGAGCTCGCCCGTGCCGTCAAGGCGGCAGTTGATGTCCCCGTGACGCTCGTGGGCTCCGTCGAGACGCCCGAGGAGGCGGAGCGCGCCATCGCCGAGGGCGCCTGCGACATGGTGGCGCTCGCGCGCGCCCTGGCCGCCGACCCCCTGTGGCCCGCCAAGGCACGCGACGACCGTGCCGAGGATATCGTGCCGTGCCTGCGCTGTCTGCAGTGCTACCACATTTCGACGGACCGCTGGAACGTGGGCTGCAGCGTGAACCCGCGCTTTGCCAACGAGGATTTTGTTCCGCGCACGGTGGAGCCCGCGGAGGTTTCGAAGCGCGTACTCGTGGTGGGTGCCGGCCCTGCCGGCTGCATGGCGGCGATCACAGCCTGCGCGCGCGGTCACAAGGTGGTGCTCGCGGAGCGCGCCGATCGCGTGGGCGGCAATGTGAGGCTTATCGCCCAGGAATCCCACAAGGAGGATATCGCTCGCTACTTGCACTATCTCGAGCACAAGATTGCCGGGCTCGAGCGCGCGGGTGAGCTTGACGTGCGCTTTGGGTGCGAGGTGGACCGTGTCTTTGTGGAGGAGATGGCGCCCGATGCGCTCATCGTCGCCGTGGGCGCCGAGTCGTTTGTGCCTTCCGTTCCGGGTGTCGATGCGCCCGTCGTTATGGGGTTTGCCCAGGCTATCGAGCATGTGGAGGACCTCGGCTCGCGCGTGGTGGTCGTCGGCGGCGGCACGATCGGTGCCGAGCTGGCGCTCGAGCTTGCCGAGCAAGGGCACGAGGTCAAGGTGGTCGAGATGGGGTCTGCGCTCGCGGCGCAGGGCAACTCACTCTTTAGGATTGCGCTCCGCCAGATGTTTGACAGGCAGGGCAAGGCCATCGAGGTGCTGCTCAACACTTCTTGCACCTCGATCGGCGATGAGGGCGTGTGCGTGAGCGGGCCCGATGGGGCCGAGTGCGTGCTCGCCTGCGACAACGTGGTGATCGCTGCGGGCGTGCGGCCGCGCACCGCGCTTGCCGAGGGCCTTGCGGGCGTGGTGCCCCAAACGTATCTTGTGGGTGACTGCCGCCGGGCGCGCGTCATCAAGGATGCCGTGTTTGAAGGCTACTCTGCGGCGGCATCCATCTAGCACATGTGCTAGGTTGTACAGTGGGTCAGAAAGGAAGGATAGGCGATGTGGATCCTCAAGAAGATCAACAACAACTGCGCGCTTGCCCGCGATGACGACGGGCAGGACCTTGTTGTCTTTGGCAAGGGCATCGCCTACCGCAGGCCCCCTTATGAGCTTAAGGACCTTTCGATCGTCGAGCGCACGTTCTACGGCGTGGGCGGGGCGTCGGTTGCCGCGCTCAAGGATATTCCGTCCGATGTGCTGCTGCTTGCGGCCGATATCGTCGATTACGCGAGCGCCAAGCTCGACACGGAGTTCAACCCCAACGCGCCCGTGACGCTCGCCGACCATATCAATTTTGCCTGCCAGCGCGTGAGCCAGGGCGTGGTGATCGAGACGCCGCTTTCGTTTGACGTGATGCGTCTGTATCCGCGCGAGGTCGCCGTCGCCCGCCGTGCGCTCACGCTCGCAAAGAGCCGCCTGGGGGTTGCGCTTCCCGAGGCCGAGGTCACCAACATTGCTCTGCACCTGATCGACGGCGAGTCCGAGCAGAGCAACATGGAGGCTACGATCGAGGCGACGCGCGTGCTTGAGGACCTGACAGAGATCGTGGTGCGGCACATCGGAGCTCTCGATACCTCGTCTTTTACCTATGCGCGCTTTGCGATGCATGTGAGATTTTTGCTCGACCGTATCAAGCTGGGGGAGGACGCGGATGCCGGCTTTGGAACGATGCTTCCCGTTATGAAGGAGACGTATCCGGAGTCGTATGCCTGTACGGCAGATATTCTCGCCTACTTTATTTCCGAGCACGGCTGGGAATGCAGCGAGAACGAGACGCTCTACCTGCTGATGCATGTTCAGCGACTTAAGGCGAGTATCGAAGGATAAGGTCGTTTTATTTGGATGGGCCCCTCCCGGAAGGGACCCGGAGGGTGGCTAGGGTGGAATAAAAGGGGCTTTTTTGCTTTAAACGATCGAGGGTGCAGCCTTGGCAAGGGGTCGGCGGAGGGCTTTGGGCGCTATGAGTTACTCCAGGAGCCAGTCGATCACGTTGCGCTTGCGGACTCCTTCGTAGTTCGCGTCCGCAAACAGCGTGTCGAGCGTAAGAAGCGTCTTGGGGTAGTTGTCTCGGACTTTCTTAAAGGGGGCCAACTCTCGATTGAGGGTAGTTTCGTCGAGCGTTGTGGCTGAAACCTGAAAATAGGCTGTCTCGTCTGACTTTAGGGCAACAAAATCGATTTCCCCGCCGTCGATATCGCCCACGTAGACGTCGTATCCACGGCGTAGGAGCTCGAGATAAACAACATTTTCGAGGATATGACCGATATCGCTGCTTTGGGTTTTGACGAGAGCACCTCTAAGTCCAAGGTCAACGGCGTAGTATTTGCCGTTTGTTGAAAGAAGCTGCCGACCGCGCACGTTATAGCGCGGAGCAAAGTACAGCACAAGGCTGTCTGTTAAGCCTTTGAGGTATTTGGCTACGGTTTTCTGGTCGGTTTTGTTGCCGTTGGACGAGAGCGTGTCGGAGATTTTTTTAATCGAGATCCGGTTTCCAATGCTATGGAGTAGGAACTTGGTGATATCGCGCAGGGTCGGGACGTCCGAGACCTTCAGGCGTTCGATAACGTCGCGTATGACGATGGTATCGTAGAGGCTCATAAGATAATCGCGCGCCTGGGGTCCCTGAATACCCGTCTCGGCGATAAAGGGAAAAGAGCCCCGGGTGATGTACTCGTCAAACAACTGCGCGGGAGCCTTTCCGTCATTGGTTTTTGCCGAGCAAAACTCTTTAAAGGATAGGGGCAGCATCTTGAGCTCTACGTAGCGGCCGGAGAGCAAAGTTGCCAGCTCGCTCGAGAGCAGATAAGCGTTGGAACCGGTTATGTAGAGGTCGACATTGTCCTTGATAAAAAGACTGTCGACGGCTTTTTCGAAATGCTCGACGTGCTGTATCTCGTCCAGAAAAACGTAGTTCATCTTATCGGGGACGAGTCTGGCGGAAATGTAGTCGTAGAGTGCTCTATACGACGTAAGCGACTCGAACTCCAGGTCTTCAAAGTTGAGGGATATAACCTGGTCGCCTGTGATTCCATGATCGCGCAGGTAGCTACGGTAGATTTCGAATAGCTTTGATTTGCCGGACCTTCGCACGCCCGAAACGACCTTGATGACGTGCGAGTCTTTCCACGAAATGAGCCAGTCGAGGTACTGTTTGCGATCAATCAGATTCATGAAACCCCTTTCTTGGCGAGAAAAAACTGGAGCAAAATCAATACTTATAGGAAATATCTAAAAATATGGAATTGAGTCTATTTTAACAAAAAAGTTAATGAAAAATGGATTACATTCCGTAAATATCCGTAGCCGCAGGTCCGGCTAAACGGGGAGGGCACATGGGGCCAGTAAAAAACGCCGCAGCGGGCCTGTTTCCGTTGCGGCGTTTTTTTGTCACAAGTAGGCGCCTAGGTTGATGTCGGTTGTTGGGACCATGGGTTGGCCCGTCGGGTGCGGCTTGGCATTTTGGGTGCTTACGCGCTCGAGCAAGAAGGGACGCACGAGCTCCTGACGGTTAATGTCCTCGCTGGCCGTGACCGTGGTGACGGTGCGCGCGGCGGAGCCGATGCGGACTCGTTTGGTCTTGGCGGCAGGTTTATCCTCGATTTGCTCTATGAGCAATTGAACGCCCTTGCGGCCAATCTCGTAGCCCGGGGGCGCTACCGTAGTGAGCGGGACCGATCCGCTCCATGCAAGGGGGTTGCCGTCGCAGCCGGCCACGCGGACCTGCTCAGGGACGGAGATGCCTTTGTCGGTCAGCGCTGCGATAACGCCCGAGGCCAATACGTCGGTCAGGCCGATGACAAAATCGGGGCGCTTGTCATCAGGGCGCTCGGCAAGCTGGGCACCGATGCTGTAGCCGTCGGCAGCGGTATTCCATTCGCCGGCGTCGATGACTTCGATCTTGATATCGGGATGCAGGGCGAGGGCCTTGTGGATGCCAAGTACGCGCAAGGTGAGCTGCATAAATGCCGCTCTGCCCACAACGGTGATATGGCGTGCGCCACGGGCAACGGCGAGCTCGGCGATAATGCGGCCTTGTGCCTCGTTGTCGGCAGCCACGTAATAACCGGGCTCGGAGCAGTGGATGTCCAGATGGACGATCGGCACGGGCATCTTGGCCATGGCGGGGTGCCAGTCGGGGGACGCCATGGGCTGAACCATGACGCCGGACATCTGCGTGCCCATAAAATAGCGCAGGTAATGATCCTCGAGAATGTCGTCGTTATCGGCATTGGCGATGAGCAAGTCATAGCCGTGCTTGCGTGCCTCGTTGTGGGCACCGCTGGCAATCTGGAGCGAAAAGCCGTGGTCGAGACGGGGGAGGACAAGGCCAAAGGACTTAGTGGTGCCGCCGGCCAGCTGGCGAGCGCTTTGGTTGGGCAGGTAGCCAAGGCGATTGATGGTCTCGTTGATGAGCTTGAGGGTCTCGGGGCGCAGCTTTTCGGGGTGGTTGAGCGCGTTGGATACCGTGCCCAGCGAGACCCCCGCCTCGCGCGCGACGTCGCTGATTTTTACCTTTGCCATAGCGGCCCCTTTGATGCGTTTCAAGTACAAGGCAGATTGTAGCATCGCCCACCCCTAGGGTGTCAAAACCTGCCAATTAGGGACAGGTTTATTTTGGTAGGTTTTATCTGGGCAAACGCTGGAGCCCAAACCACCACAAAGGTGCCTGTCCCCATCGTGGTGGTTTGGGCATGTGTGCATCGAGTGGTATCTAAGTTGAGATACCACTTCTGGTATATCAGCTTGCGCTTGCGTGAGTACAATACTCGAACGTTATACGTCTCAGCGCCCCCTGTGCGTGGACGTCTTGCAGTCACGCGAACGAAGGGATTTATCCTATGTGCGGAATTGTCGGCTACACCGGCTCTGATATTGCAAAGAACATACTGGTCACAGGCCTTAAGCGCATGGAGTATCGCGGCTATGACTCCTCGGGCGTTGCGCTCGAGGTGGGTGAGGGCGCCGCGGCGCACCTCGACGTCATCCGCCGCGTGGGCAAGGTCGCGGGCCTAGAGAGCGAGCTTTCCAACATCGACAGTGACGCTACTTGCGGTATCGGCCACACCCGTTGGGCCACCCACGGCAAGCCCTCCGTCGTTAACGCCCATCCCCACACCAGCTGCGACGGTCGTATCGCCATCGTCCACAACGGCATCATCGAGAACTTCGCCGAGCTGCGCGAAGAGCTGGAGGGCCGCGGCCACCACTTTAAGAGCGAGACCGATACCGAGGTCTTCGCGCATCTGATCGAAGAGGCCTATGCCGAGACGCACGACCTGATGGCCTCCGTGCGCGAGGCTTGCACCCACGTGGTCGGTGCCTATGGTCTGGCCGCCGTGTGCGCTGACGAGCCCGGCGTGATCGCCGTGGCCCGCAAGGATTCCCCGATCGTAGTCGGCGTGGGCGAAACCGGCTCCTATGTCGCCTCCGATGTCATCGCGCTCATCGACGCCACCCGCGATGTCGTGGTGCTCGAGGACGGTCAGTTTGCCAAGCTCACGCCCGCAGGCGTCGAGTACACCGACGAGGTCGGCAACGTTATCGAGCCCAAGGTCACCCACATCGACTGGGACCTGGACATGGCAGAAAAGGGCGGTTATCCCGACTTTATGCTCAAGGAAATCCACGAGCAGCCGCGCGTCGTGCGCGACACGCTGGTCGGTCGTATGACGCCGGCCGGCGAGCTCGACATCGACGAGCTGGGCCTTTCGCTCGAGGAACTCAACGACATCGACCGCGTCTACGTGATCGCTTGCGGAACCAGCTATCACGCTGGCCTCATTGCCAAGAATCTCATTGAGGGCTGGGCTCGCATCCCCACCGAGGTGGAGGCGGCCAGCGAGTTCCGTTATCGCAACCCCATCATTACGCCGACGACGCTTGTCGTTGCCGTGTCCCAGTCGGGCGAGACGGCCGATACCCTTGCCGCCATTCGCGACGCGCGCATCAAGGGTGCCAAGGTCTTCGGCATCACCAACGTGGTGGGCAGCCCCGTGGCGCGTGAGAGCGACGGCGTCATCTACACCAAGGCCAACAAGGAGATCGCGGTCGCCTCGACCAAGAGCTTCATCGGCCAGGTCGTGAGCCTGACGCTGCTGGCTCTGCTGCTAGCGCAGGTCAAGTACCGCCTGACCACCAAGCAGGCGCGCATGCTGTTCCGCGAGCTTTCCGATACGGCCGAGCAGATCCAGTGGATTTTGGATACCCAGACCGAGGCCGTGCATGAGGCCGCCCTGCTGTGCAAGGACGCGCAGTCCGCACTGTTCGTGGGTCGCGGCATGGGTGCCGCTATTTCCTACGAGGGCGCGCTCAAGCTCAAAGAGGTCAGCTACCTGCACGCCGAGGCCTACGCCGCCGGCGAGATGAAGCACGGTCCCATCGCACTGATCGATCCGGGCTTCCCTGTCATCGCCGTGGCCACCAAGAGCGCCACCTACGACAAGACCGTGTCGAACCTTATGGAGTGCAAGGCGCGCGGCGCCAAGGTCATCGTCGTTGCCACTGAGGGCGACGAGGAGATCAACAAGATCGCCGACTGCATCATCCGCGTGCCGGCAGTCCGCGACGTGTTCAGCCCCATCACGGCGAGCGTCCCGCTGCAGTTGCTCGCCCGCGAGGTGGCCATCCTGCGCGGTTGCGACGTTGACCAACCTCGCAACCTGGCGAAAAGCGTCACGGTCGAATAATTGTTGTTCCGCCGTTCTAGTGACCGAGGCCCGGCTCCGTTGCAGCGGAGTCGGGCCTTGTTGCGCTTGCCCAGATAAAACCTGCCAAAATAAACTTGTCCCTTTTTGGCAGGTTAGCGGAGCTTGCTGGTCTCGAAGTACTTGGGATATTGGTCCAGGACTTCGGTCTGGTTGCGAAACATCATATGCAGGTGCTTGCTGACCAAAAAGCTCGCTTCGATGGGGTCGCGACCGGCGATGGCGCGGCGGATTTGCTTGTGCTCGTTCACGATGTCCTGATTGTCGAGAACCTGCGTGGCGGCGCGCAGCCAGCGGAAGCGCTCCAGGTCGGCATTGGTCTCCTCGAGCCATGACCACACGGTGCTGCGGCATGCGATGCTAAAGATCATGCGGTGCATGAGGTTGTCGCTTAAAAAGAATCCGATGCGATCCTCCTCGGCCATGGCCTTTTCCTGCAGCGCGATGGCCCGATCGAGCTGCTCGATGCCTGCCGAGGTAGCACGGGCGCAGCACTCCACAATTACCTGCTTTTCCAGGTGCTCGCGAATGTAGCAGGCGCTTTCGGCAAGGGTGAGGTTGATGGGCGAGACATAGGTGCCGCTTTGGGGCACGGTACGCACCAGGCCCTCTTGCGCCAGACGCACCAGCGCCTCGCGCACAGGGGTGCGCCCCATATCCAGGTCGTCGCAAAGCTGCTTGACGCCCAGCTTTTCGCCCGGCTTGTAGTCCAGGTAGACGATTTTGCGTCGAATAGTGTGGTAGGACTGGTCCTGTAGACTCGCTTCTTGCTCGCCGACGTGCATCGATTCTTCCATAGTGCCTCGCAACCGTTCTATCACACTGATATGTCAGCTGTTAATTATGCCGCGAATCAGTTCTCCGCGGTGGGTAATTCGGCTGTTGCCCAAGAACTATTGCGGCATCTTGGTCTGTGTTTGCGCATGGATGTGCTCAATATTGCCGTATCATAAGCCGTCGCAAACGTGAAATAGAAAGAAGGAATCCCCTATGCAACTGGCGAATATCGTACGCGAGCGCTGGAAGGGCGTCTTGTTCTGCCTGATCATCGCTATCCCCGCAACGCTGCTCGGCAAACAGATTGAGGTGGTCGGCGGGCCGGTATTTGCCATCCTCCTTGGCATGGTCCTGGCACTCGTCTTTCCCAAGAATCGTCGCGAACAGCTCGCCGCCGGTGTCACCTATACGTCTAAAAAAGTCTTGCAGTACGCGGTAATCCTGCTTGGCTTTGGCATGAACCTCTCGCAGATTCTGTCCAAGGGCGCCCAGTCGCTGCCGATTATCGTGGCGACGATCTCGACCTCGCTTGTCATTGCCTTCGTGCTCTGCCGCGTTATGAACGTGCCGGGCAAGATCGCGACGCTTGTGGGTGTGGGTTCATCGATTTGCGGCGGTTCTGCCATCGCCGCGACCGCGCCCGTCATCGATGCCGACGATCGCGAGATTGCCCAGGCTATTTCGGTCATCTTCCTGTTTAACGTTATCGCGGCGCTCGTATTTCCGACGCTCGGCGGCATGCTCGGCCTGACCAACGAGGGCTTTGGCCTGTTTGCCGGCACCGCCATCAACGACACCTCGTCGGTAACGGCTGCGGCGAGCGCCTGGGACAGTATGCATCCCGGTGCCAATGTGCTCGAAAGCGCCACAGTGGTCAAACTCACCAGGACGCTGGCCATTATTCCCATTACGTTGGTTCTCGCATGCTGGCAGATGCATCTGGCGCGCAAGGCCGGCGGCGACGCCAAAAGCACGTTCTCGCTTAAACGCGCGTTTCCCATGTTTGTGCTGTTCTTTGTGCTGGCAAGCGTGATCACCACGGTGCTTCAGCTTCCTGCATCCATTACGGCGCCCATCAAGGAGCTGTCGAAGTTCTTTATCGTGATGGCCATGGCGGCTATTGGCTTTAATACCGATATCGTCGAGCTGGTCAAAAAGGGCGGCAAGCCCATCGCATTGGGCTTTTGCTGCTGGATTGGCATTGCGTGCATGAGTTTGGGAATGCAGCACGTGCTGGGAATCTGGTAGAGAAGTAGCTTATTTGCGTGCTGCGTGCTGGCGAGCGCATCCTCGCGGTGGAGCGATAGGAGCTCTTGCGGGTATGGCTTGTCCGCAGGTTTATAGGTCCCGAAGAGCTCTTATCGCCCCGCCAGGATGGCGATGCGGGGCAACTCATATATTCGCAGGACGGCGGCTTCTGCCCTATAGTGTTTGGTGAGCAATATCGTTCAATTTTGAAACACTTGAGATGCCATGCCACAGACAAGGGTTGTGGCTGGAGACGGGGCGAACCATGGACAGCGATGTCAAGCTGCAGATTCTGATCGAGGCTTTGTCCGCAGCCGGAGCATCGGCGCTGGCAATCGACGAGCGCGGTGGTGTTGTGATCTCGACTATGAGTGACGCTGCGCTCGAGCAGGATGTCGCCGCTTTTGTATCCGAGCGTCTCGCTCGCGTGGGCGATGGGGCGCGCCTGGTGATGGGCCACGAGGGCATACGGTTGAGCTTGACGGTGCGACCGACGGCCAAGGAGCACGGGGCGCTTTGGGTAGTCGTGGCGCACGAAGTGCGCGCCGCCGCGGCGCATGCGGGCATCGAGTGGCTCAATGCCGACGAAGTCGAAGTTCGTTATGCGTCGAGCACGTACGGCATCGTCGAAGACGCGGCGGCGGTCGCTGCCCCCGTACGGGAGAGCTACGCGCGCGGGGTGCCCCTTATGCTCGAGGGCGAACTGGGCGCGGCGCAGGACCAGATTGCAAAACGCCTGTACCTGGATGGACCCTATGCCGATCAGCCCTTTGTGTCCGTTGCGCTCGATGAGCTTACGGATCGCGGCTGGCGCCATCTGCTCAAAAGTTCCGAATCGCCGCTATTCCAAACGGGGCTGACGCTTTGCATGGGCGGCTGGCACGCGCTTCCGTCCCAGCGCCTGCGCGAGCTCGTTTCCACGATGGCTGACACCGCGTTGGCGACGCGCTGCCATGTGGTGCTGACAGCGAATGACATGCCGGGCGGCGGCGAAAGTGATCAAGCCGCCTTTGTGACCGAGCGCTTCGCCTGTGCGGTGAGCGTGGCGCCGGCGATTGCCGAGCAAGGAGCCGCGTCGACAAAGGTTGCGCGCTATTTGGAATATCTCGCTGATGCATTTGGGACGGCAGCGCCCACGCTGTCCGCCGCGGCGACGAAGACGCTCGATGCTTACCGCTGGCCGCGCAATTATCTGCAGCTCCGCGAGGTCTCGGAACGACTGTATATATTGGTGGGGGCGGGCGCGGTGGACCGCGCTGTGGCGGAGGAAGTGCTCGCCCAAGAGGACGTGATTAAGACCGCAACCTTTGGCGCCCCGACACTCGAAAGTGACCTGTATATCCTGCGACCGCTGGCCGATACCGAGCGAGATATCGCGCATCTGGTTGTAGATCATCTACACGGCAACCGAACCCGTGCGGCGGAGGTGCTGGGCATAAGCCGTACAACGCTGTGGCGCTTGCTGAAGGACGATGACCGTTGAGCGAGGCGCCCGTGACCGCGCGCGACGCGTGTGCTACAGTCCAAAGCGTTATTGTTTCGATTTGGTTACGGCGTGCGAGGGCATATGGCTGAGACTTCAAAACCGAGCCGCAGAAGGCGGAGTGCCGCGCCGGTTAACCGACGCACGACATCGGTGACGTGGGGCAAACACGCCTCGGGGTTTGATGGCTCGTTCAAGCGCACTAAATATGGCTATCCTTCGGCAAGCGCTCGCTTGGCCATGCAGGCCGAGTCCTCGTTGTGGGGACGAAGGCGCGTGGTGGGCTCAAAGCTCAAGCACGATGGAACGCTCGGCTACATTAGCCGTGGCGCTGCTCGCCGTAGCGGCCTCAATCCCGCAGGCTGGCATCGCTACGTTCCGATCGCGGTCGTTGTTGCGGTGATTGTCATCGCGCTTGCGGCGCTCGGATATGCTGGCGGCGGCGCCAACTTGGACGCAATGTTCAAATCGCCCGAGCTCGCGCATGCAGGCACAGAAGTTGTCGAGGGCGCTCAGATCCAGACGGGCGTCGCGCCCCAGCGCGGTATCGTTGCGGCGGCCTCCACCATCGCCGATGCGCATAAGAACGAGGACGAACAAGGCGACGGCGCCGAAACGACTCGCACGAACGAAACGACGACAACTCCATCGGCAAGATAAGTTGCGAGTGGGGCAGCAAATTTGGGACGGGGCCTTTTAGCTGCCCAAGTGCCAGATGCCACCAGTGGTGTACCCGATGTCGGTCACCAACAGCGAGCGGGCCGCCGTTCGTTAGAACGGCGGAACTAATTACTTTACATACACCACGTTGTCACGGCGAGGCTTGGCCTCGGGAAGCACGTCCTCGGCATAGCCAAGAATGCAGTTGCCGACGCCGCGCAGGCTTCCGTCGGCGGGCAGACCCCACTTGGCCAGCAGCTCGAGGCCCTCGGGCGAATCGAAAACCTCGTGGGCGCGATGAATCCAGCACGAATCAACACCCAGCGCATAGGCAGCATTGAGTAGATTGCCCATGGCAAGCGATCCGTCTTCCAGGTGCGTGGGCACGGTGCGGTCGACCAGTACCACCACAACGGTTTTGGCGCCGTAGAAGGGGTCGCCGTTGCTGCCCATGACTTGCGCATTGAGCTGCGAGAGGCGCTCGACGGTCGCGGGGTCGGTAACGGCGACAAACGTCACCGGCTGGCGCCCCATGCCGCTGGGCGCATACTGGCCTGCCTCGATAATGCGTGCGAGCTTTTCTGCCTCGACGGGGCGATCGCTGTAGTTACGACAGCTGCGGCGATGGATGAGCGCTTCGATGGTCTCCATGGGTTCTCCTAGCGATGACGTTGCAGACGCTCCGTTCTTACCCGCTGTGCCGTAGCCGTAATCGCGCAGAGGGCTCCAAACAGTAACGGCCACCAATCGGAAAAGTCGGCTTGCATAAAACTGCGGCAATAATGTGAGAAGCTGATGAGATGGTTAAACGTTTTATCCCGTCTACCCTGCGGTTTTTTACCACTTGCCTAAAACATGGGCGCATATCCATTGATAAAGGTTTTACTAAAGGGGTACCAACGTTTATCAATGCGCTGTGGTGGCGCTGGGCCAGGAGGTAACTATCATGTTCCAGGCTGGAGATGTTGTCGAGACTGACTTCGAAGGATTTCTGAAGCTGCTGCGTTCCAAGACGCGTGCTTTTGTGACAATCGACAACCACGAGTACTACATCACGCATACCGATGGCTATTGGCGTGTTCAGGATTGCGAGGCCCTCAACGATAAGGGCCACTTTACTGACTGCTCCGAGCTGGTCAACACGGTCTGCGAGGTCGTCGAGCTGCCTTGGATCTGCGGCAAGAGCCTGCACGACAGCTTTGCGGGCGCAACGGTCTACGAGGCCGTCGCTGCCTAACGGGCAAATACATCGCTATTCTCGCGTGACCGCCGGCGCCGCCCCCGCGCCGGCGGTCTTTTTCTATCGATATGCAATGTGGAGCCGACCATATATAACGAGCTTATTGACAATGGTCAAAACTCGGACTAATCTAGAAAAACAAATTGGTCAAAATTCGGACAATCGAATGGTGGGATAAATGAATAGTGCGGTTACGCTGGTCGATTTCGACCGGATGCTCAACGGACTCGACCATATCTATTCGGAGTTCTCGCGCGCCTGCGGTCTTTCGGACTGCGCCTATTGGATGCTCGTCGACACCAGCACGGCGGGCGGTAGCGTTGCCGTAAGTCGTCTGACAAGCGAATGGTTCTATAGCAAGCAGACCATCAACTCGGCCATTAAAACCTTGACGGCGCGTGGCCTCGCCACGCTGGAGTTTGCCGAGGGCAGTCGCAAAAACAAGGTTGTGTGCCTGACCGAAGAGGGCAGGCAATTTGCCGAGCGTTATGCGCTGCCGGCGGTCGAGGCCGAACAGCGAGCCTTTGGTGCGCTTGAGTCGTGGGAGCAGCGCGAGATTATGCGCTTGATCGGCAAATTCTCCCAGGTGCTCAGTGACGAGTGCGAGGCATTTAAGCAGCAGGTTGCCGCTGCAAACCAGGCGGAAGATCGACGCGAGGGGGAGTCGTGCGACTGTTAATGAGGTTTCTGAAGCCCTATCGAGGGCTTGTCGCGGTGACGCTGCTGGTGCTGTTGGTGGATAACGTCGGCACGCTGTTGGTTCCCACGATGCTGGCGAACATGGTCAACACCGGTATCACCACGGGCGATGTCGACTACATTTTGCGCAACGGCCTCTACATGCTTATTGCGACCGGCATGGCCAGCGGCGGCGCGGTGCTGGGCTGCTATCTTTCGGCGCGCCTGGCCGCCAACGTGGCCTGCGATATCCGCAATGCCGTGTACGACAAGTCGCTCGAGCTCTCGGCCAGCGACTTTGAGCGCTTTGGCACCGGATCGATGATCACGCGCTCGCTCAACGACATCAATGTGATTCAGCAGGCTATTTTGCAGACGATTCAGCTGGTGCTGCCGGTGCCGTTCTTGGCCGTCGCAGGCATCATTTTTGCTTGGCTCATCGATCCCGCCATGGGCACCTTGCTGGGTGTGGTGGTTGCGATCGTGCTAGTGGCGGCGGTCTTTACGGTGGCAAACGCCGCGCCGATTTTTATGCGCCTGCAGAGCTTTATCGACCGCATGAACGTGGTGCTGCGCGAGAATATCGTGGGCGTGCGCGTCATCCGCGCATTTAACAAGGAGCGCCACGAGGAGCAGCGCCTGGACGAGGTATTTAGCGATTACGCGGACAACGCCATTAAGGTCAACCACCTGTTTGTGGGGCTCGACAGCTCCAGCTTCTTTTTGATGAACATCGCCGAGGTAGCGGTGCTGTGGGTGGGCGGTAACCGCGTGGGCGCCCATGCGATGCAGATCGCGAGCATCTCGGCGGTGCTCGAGTACGCGATCCTGATCCTGTTCTTTGTGATGATGGCGCAGATGGTGGTGCTGACGCTTCCGCGCGCCGCGGCGTGCCTAAACCGTGCGCAGCAAGTGCTGGAGATTGAGCCGACCATCGTCGATGGTGGGGGTGCGCTGGGTGACGGGGCACCTGCCTCCGAGGGCGATGCGGATGCGGTCGCTGAGTTCGATCACATGTCGTTTCGTTTTGACGATGCCGATGAGGACACCCTGTGCGACCTGAGCTTTGCCTGTCGTCGCGGTCAGACGACCGCGATTGTGGGCTCGACGGGCTCGGGCAAGTCGACGGTGGCAAAACTTCTGCTGCGCTTCCACGATGCCACCAAGGGCGCCATTCGCCTGGACGGCGTCGATCTGCGCGAGCTTTCGCAAGACGAGATTCGTGGGCGCATCGCCTATGTGCCGCAAAAGGCATGGCTGTTCTCGGGCACCGTGGCAAGCAATCTGCGCTTTGGCAACGAAGATGCGACCGAGGCCGACATGCTTCATGCGCTCCAGGTTGCCCAGAGCACCTTTATGCTCGATCAGCCGCAGGGGCTCGATACCCCGGTGGCGCAGGGTGGCACGAACTTTTCGGGCGGCCAGCGCCAGCGTTTGGCCATCGCCCGTGCGCTCGTGAAGCATGCCGATCTATATATCTTCGATGACAGTTTTTCGGCCTTGGACTTTAAGACCGATGCAGCGCTGCGCCATGCGCTGCAGGAGGAGACGCGCGACGCTGCGGTGCTCATCATCGCGCAGCGCATCTCGACGATCTTGCACGCCGACCAGATCGTCGTGCTCAAGGACGGCGAGGTTGTGGGCTTGGGCACGCATGGCGAGCTTATGGAAACTTGCGAGGTGTACCGCGCCATCGCGGAATCGCAAATGAAGGGAGGTGAGTAGCATGACCGAGGAGCTCAAGAAGTGCAGCGATGCTATCGATTCGAACGATTCGGACGCCGCTGAGAAAACGGTCGACCAGGCTGCCGCGGTGCTCGAGCTGGATGACGCCATCAAGGCGGCCGAGCGCGAGGCTCGTCGCCAGGCGCTGTACGAGGAAAACGAGCGTGCCGAGGACGAACGTGCCCGTGCCGAGGCAGAACGTATGCGCGACGTGGACGACGAAGACGAGGACGAGACGCCCCGGGATACCTGGGCGACGGTGCGCCGCTTGTGGGGCGAGGCCGCCGGCGACCATTGGCGCTTTTACATCGTGTTTGCGAGCATCGTGTTCTACGTCATCTTTAACACCGCCGCGCCGGCGTACAGCGCTCACGTCATCGACGAGCTGTGGGGGCATATGCAGGTGGCGTTTGCCAACGGAACCACCTTCAACATCACCTGGGAGAACTGCGGCAAGACCATCTTCGTCTACTTTATGATCTGGACTGCCGCTGCCTCGTTCTATGCGCTCCAGAGCTTTTTGATGTCGAGCGTGGCCGAACGCCTCAACCTGCGTCTACGCAACCGCATCGCACAAAAGCTCAATCGTCTGCCGCTTGCCTTCTTTGACGCGCATCGTCCCGGTGAGGTCGTCAGCCGTGCGACCAACGACTTGGACAAGATGTCCGAGAGCATGCAGCGCGGATTGCTGCAGCTGCTTGTGTCGATCGGCACCGTGACGGGTGCCATCATCATGATGTTCGTCTATAGCGTTAAGCTCACGCTCGTCTTTTTGGGCTTCACGGCCCTGTCGCTGCTGGTGACCAAAGTGGTTTCGCGCCGCACGCATGATGTAACGGGCGAACGCCAGGAGTGGGTGTCCAAGATTACGAGCGCGGTCGAGGAGGGCTACTCGGGCCGTCTGGTGATTCGCGCGTTCAACCGCGAGCGCCAGAGTTCTGCCGAGGTACACGAGGCCTCGGGCGAGCTGGCGCGTGTGAGCGTCAAGGCCGACTTTATGATTAACGCTGTGGGCCCCGCGGTTCGCTTTATCGGTCGTCTGGCGCAGATCGTGATCGCGCTCGTGGGCTGCAACATGCTGGTGGCCGGTCAGATGACTGTCGGCGTGTTCCAGGCGTTCTTCCAGTTTATCTACGAGGCGTCCGAGCCCATGACGCAGCTCTCGTTTACCTTCAACTCGCTGCAGAGCGCGCTGGCGAGTGCGGAGCGCGTGTTCGACCTGCTCGATGAGCCCGAGATGGAGGCCGATCCGCAGCCGGGCGAGGCCGCCAAGCTGCCGGGTCGCGTGGAGGGCCGCGTCTCCTTTGAGCACGTGCGCTTTGGTTATTCGCCCGACAAGCCGCTCATGCGCGACGTGTCGTTTACCGCCGAGCCGGGCCAGAAGATTGCCGTGGTGGGAACCACGGGCGCAGGCAAGACGACGCTCATCAACCTGCTCATGCGCTTTTACGAGATCGACGGCGGCCGCATTACGCTTGACGGTGTGGATACGCGCCTCATGGATCGCGGCGAGCTACGGCAGCAGTTTGGCATGGTGCTACAGGATGCCTGGCTGTTCGACGGCACGATTGCCGAGAACATCGCCTACGGCTGCCCCGAGGCAACGCGCGAGGAGATTGTTGCGGCCGCTCGCGCCGCCCAGGTCGACTTCTTTGTGCGCACCATGCCTCAGGGCTACGACACGCGCGTAGCCAACGATGCCGAAAGCATCAGCCAGGGCCAGCGTCAGCTGCTAACCATCGCACGCGTGCTGCTCAACAACCCGGCGATTCTCATCCTGGACGAGGCGACGTCGAGCGTGGATACGCGCACCGAGCTTGCCATCGGCCGCGCCATGGACGCACTTATGCGTGGGCGCACAAGCTTTGTGATCGCGCATCGCCTGTCGACGATCGTGGACGCCGACCTGATCTTGGTCATGGATCACGGCAACATTATCGAGCAGGGCACGCATAAGGAGCTGCTGGCAGTCGAGGGCGCCTACGCCGACCTCTATCTGAGCCAGTTCGCATAATGTGACAAAGGAATAGTCCCTTTGTCACATCAGGAATAAGGCGCGCCGGGGATGGATTCCCTGGCGCGCCTTTGCGTTGGCGTCGATGTTGTCGGCGGCCGTCCGCTTTTAGCGTTCGTCCACGAGTTTGGCGACGAGGGCCTTAAGCTCGGCCACCTCTCGCTCGAGTTCTTTGACGCGGCGGGCGTTCTCGGTGATGCCTTGGCGGTTGAGGGCGCTCTGCTCGGCTGCGTCGTCGGGCATGTACTCGCGATGCTGCTTGGCGTCGAAGGTCTCCTCGAACACGCGGCAGCCGTTGCGTTTGATAATGCGGCCGGGCACGCCCACGACGGTGCAGTTGTCGGGCACGTCTTTGACGACAACCGAGTTGCCGCCGATTTTGACGTTGTTGCCGATGCGAATGTTGCCGAGCACTTTGGCGCCTGTGCCCACGGTGACGTTGTTGCCCAGGGTGGGGTGGCGCTTGCCGGTCTCGTTGCCGGTGCCGCCAAGTGTGACGCCCTGATAGAGCACGCAGTTGTCGCCCACAATGGCGGTTTCGCCGATGACAACGCCCATGGCGTGGTCGATAAAGAAATGCTTGCCGATCTGTGCGGCAGGATGAATCTCGACGCCAGTGATATGGCGGGTGATTTGCGAGAGCACGCGGGCGAGCGAGCGATGTCCATGTTCCCACAACCAGTGCTCGGGCACGTGGTTCCACTTGGCGTGCAGGCCGGGGTAAGAAAGGAAGATGACTAGGCCGTTTTGCGCGGCGGGGTCCTGTGCCTGGACGGTCTTGATGTCCTCGCGAATGGTATTGATAAAGCTCACCGGCCGCCCTCCCTTAGCGCCGCGACAATGCAATTCAATAAAGTATAGCGATTTGCTAGGGATTAGGAAGAGCAATCTTGCTCGGCTTTGCGCGACGGGTGTCAATTATGCAAACTTGCTGGTAATGAAGTCACGCTTTTGTAAGGTCGTGTGCGTTGCCGCGTCACAACCGTATACTGGTCAACTTGGACGTGTCCGCGCCCACAACTGAGAGGTTTTACTTCATGGGTTTCATCAATTTTATCGCCGAGCTGCTTAAGGATCCGCGCACCGCGATCGCCAGCTGGATCGCCGCCGGCCCGCTTATGGCCTATGGCTGCGTGTTTCTGATCATCTTTATCGAGACGGGCGTGGTGTTCTTCCCGTTCCTTCCCGGCGATTCGCTGCTGTTCGCCTCGGGCTTCTTTGCCCACAACGGCGGCTTTAGCATCGTGGCTCTGCTGGCCGTCGCATGGACGGCTGCCATCTTGGGCGATCAGTGCAACTTTATGATCGGTCATTTCTTTGGCCAAAAGATCATCGCCTCGGGCAAGGTGAAGGCCATGACGCCCGAGCGCATCAAAAAGTCCGAGGACTTCCTGGACAAATGGGGCCACCTGGCCATCTTCCTGGGTCGCTTCTTCCCGTTTATCCGCACCTTTGTGCCCTTCATCGCCGGCATGGGCGGCATGCATTGGCGCAACTTTGTCATCTTTAACGTGTTGGGCGGCATTACCTGGTCGACGGTCTTCACTCTGCTGGGCTACTTCTTTGGCGGCATCCCCTTTGTGCAGGAGCACTTTGAGCTGCTGATTATCGGCATCGTCGCCGTGTCGATCATCCCGACCGTGGTCGGTCTGGTTAAGGCTAAGCTGGGCAAAAAGAACGCGTAGCTCGAGCCAGCGCGCAAACCGTGCCGTTGAGGCCCGTCACCCTTTACGGTGGCGGGCCTTTCTGCTTCGGTCAAATGAAAATACTTTACTTAGTTAAAGAAAAGCGTTTTATCAGACGCGTACGGGGAGTACAATCTCGTGCATGCGAATCGACGTGCCATCGGCTTTGATGCCGTTCGCGTGTCCCGTCCGGCTCTACGCTCCGGGCGTGCGACGTTGCGACGCGGTCGGCTTCGGTCTTTGCGTGCGGGTTCGCGAGTATGCAACTGTGTATGTAAGGAGCGACATATGACTGTCGAGAAGAAGGATATCGATTGGGGTAGCCTCGGCTTTGGCTACATGAAAACCGATTACAGCTACGAGGCTCATTGGAAGGATGGCGAGTGGGACGAGGGCGGCCTGACCACCGACCACACCCTGCATGTCTCCGAGTGCGGTGGCATCTTCCATTACTGCCAGGAGGTCTTTGAGGGCCTGAAGGCCTACACCGCCGAGGATGGCAGCATCGTCTGCTTCCGTCCCGACATGAACGCCGAGCGTATGTACAACTCTGCGCAGCGCCTCGAGATGCCCCCGTTCCCCAAGGACAAGTTCGTTGAGGCCGTCAAGCAGGTCGTTTCTGCCAACGCCGCCTGGGTTCCGCCCTTCGGTTCCGGCGCGACCCTGTACGTGCGTCCGTTTATGATCGGCTCCGGTGACGTGATCGGCGTGGCTCCCGCTCCTGAGTACACGTTCCGCATCCTCGTGACCCCGGTCGGTCCGTACTTTAAGGGTGGTCTCAAGCCCGTCAAGCTGCGCGTTTCCGAGTACGACCGCGCCGCACCGCACGGCACCGGCAACATCAAGGCTGGCCTCAACTACGCCATGTCCCTCAAGCCCACGATGGAGGCCCATCGCGAGGGCTATGCCGAGAACCTGTATCTCGACTCCGAGTCCCGCACCTATGTCGAGGAGACCGGTGGCGCTAACGTCCTGTTCGTGAAGGAGGACGGCACGCTCGTCGTTCCGCAGTCGCACACTGACTCCATCCTGCCCTCCATCACCCGTCGCTCGCTCGTTCAGGTTGCTCAGGACCTGGGCATAACCGTCGACCAGCGCCCCGTCGAGTGGGCCGAGGTCAAGGCCGGCACCTTTGTGGAGTGCGGCCTGTGCGGCACCGCCGCCGTCATCTCCCCGGTGGGCGAGATCGACAATAAGGTTTACGGTGCCGATGAGACCGTGACCTTCCCGGCTGGCTACACCGAGATCGGTCCTGTGATGAAGAAGCTCCGCGAGACCCTGACCGGCATCCAATCTGGTGCTGTCGAGGATAAGCACGACTGGGTTTACACCGTCGCGTAAGCTGCCATAGCTGTTCGGCCCGAGGGCAACCTTCCTTTCCGGCGCGTCCTCGGACATGAAAGAACCTCCGCTGCGCACTTCGTGCGGCGGAGGTTCTTTCGTCCTGCGGAGTGCGCCGGAAAGGAAGGTTGCCCTCGGGCCTGCGTTACCTCGGCGCTGCCGTTACGGGCAATATAGATCTGAATTAAAGATGGCGCGCGGCCTTTTAGGCCGCGCTTTTGTTTTGGTTCGCGCCATGTGGGGGTGGTGGCGACGTGCATTTTTGCGAGTATTCTGCAATCGAAGGCCCCTGCATACCGGCCTCGGGCAAAAAATCGGGATTTCTCGATGTTTTCTACGAATGATGGGCGGGGTTATGGGCTGACAGCGTTTGATTTGCAGGGATATTTGCGCTCTTTGGCATTTATCGCGGCGCCCGAAGCCCTTGGTTATGTTGAATACTCCTAAAAATGCACGGCACTTAGAGGGGGACCTTCGCGAAAAAGGAAACCGCCCCGTCGAAGTATGCATTCGACAGGGCGGTTTATGCATTTGGCCGATTAAAGATGCGCTGTCAAACTACTAGAACTTGACGGTCGGGGCCTGGCGGGCTGCTTCGGCGGCCTCGAAGCCCTGGCGCTCCTTAAACTGGAAGATGCCGGCAAAGATGACAGCCGGGAACGTCTGGATGGCGTTGTTGTAGCTGAGCACGCAGTCGTTGTAGCTCTGGCGTGCATAGCTAATCTTGTTCTCGGTATCCTCGAGCGATGCCTGCAGCTGCGTAAAGTTGGTGTTTGCCTTCAGATCGGGGTAGGCCTCGGCCACGGCGAAGAGCTGGCGCAGCGCATCGGTCAGCACGTTGTCGGCTTCCATCTTGGCCTCGGGCGTGGTGGCCTTGACGGCGGTGTTACGCGCGCTGATCACGGCGGAGAGCGTCTCTTGCTCGTGCTTGGCGTAGCCCTTGACGGTCTCGACCAGGTTGGGGATCAGGTCGTTGCGGCGCTGCAGCTGCGTATCGATGTTCTGCCAGGCGTTATCGATGCGGTTACGCTTGGTGACCATGTTGTTGTAGATGCCGGCGATGGCGCAGACAATCACAATGACAACAACGATGCCGATGATGACGGTAATCATGATGTCTCCGTTTCGAATGGCCGCGGCGGCATGCGCCAGCTGCCGTTGGTATAACGCTACTAGTATACCCGCAACGTTTTGCCGTGCCGAACTTTCCGGTAAGCGTTATGTTTTCGGCGGGGTCGGCACCGGGGTAAAACGCGCGAGGTACAGGTGTAAGATATGCGACAGATTGACGAGTGTTGTCTTTGCCCTGAGGATGGCGATACCAGTGGACCTTCGCATTAAGAAAACCTACCGTGCCCTGTTCGATGCTTTCACCGAGCTTCTCGAGGAGCATCGTTTTGAGGACCTGACGGTTGCCATGCTGTGCGACCGAGCCATGATTCGCCGCACGACGTTCTACAAGCACTTTCGCGACAAGAACGATTACTTTGCCTTTTATATCGATGAGCTCATGTCCGGCTTGCCGCAAAAACAGCCCGATGAGGCCGGCACAGTGTCTGCCGAGGACGTGCGCGCGCTCCGGCACGCGATTTTGGACGATGCCATGGACCTGATTCTGGCCCATGAGCAGCTCATGGACAACATTTTGGCGAGCAGCATGTCGGGAATGCTGACCGACGTTATTTGCGACCGTATTGCCCGCTCCATCCGCGAGCGTGTGATGAACGTGCTTGCCGAGGATGCCCTGGCCCCCGTGTCACTCGAGACGACGTCTGAGTTTGTCGCCGGCGGTATTATTCGACTTTTCACGATATGGTGGGAATCGGGCCACGATCTTGAGCGTCGACCCGAGATGGCCGACGTGGTCGATGCGCTGTTTGAGCGGACCATGACACCGGTGCATCACTAAAAGTGGCGGAGAGAGGGGGATTCGAACCCCCGGAACGCTCTCGCGCTCAACGGTTTTCAAGACCGCCGCATTCAACCGCTCTGCCATCTCTCCGTGAGTCGTAATGATAGCATCGTTTTGAATTTGCAACAGGGAAGGCGAACGATGACGATCACCGAAATCGACGAGAAGTTCATGCGCGAGGCGCTGGCCGAGGCGCGAGCCGCCGCGGCGGTGGGCGAGGTGCCCATCGGAGCCGTAGTGGTGCGCGACGGCGAGATCGTCGCGAGGGCGCACAATCGGCGCGAGCTCGACCAGGACCCTTCGGCGCATGCAGAGTTCGCGGCCCTGTGCGCCGCTGCCCAGGCGCTTGGCCGCTGGCGCCTTTCCGACTGTACGGTCTACGTGACGCTCGAACCCTGCTGCATGTGTGCGGGACTTATGGTCAACGCGCGCGTGGGGCGCTGCGTGTATGGCGCGAGTGATGCCAAGGCGGGCGCGCTGGGTTCGCTGTATGACCTGAATGCCGATTCGCGCCTGAATCATCGGTTTAACGTGACGGCTGGGGTCCTGGCGGATGAATGCCGCGAGCTGCTGAGTAGCTATTTTGGCGGTCTGCGCGGAGCGGGCGGCACTGATTGCGGTTGTGGGGCCGATCTTGAGGCGCATGCCGCTCACGCCGCAGCGCTTGCAGGTGCCGGTGAGGATGCTGACACGGCGGTTGACTTTGGTCCTGCGTGCCGCCGGCCCCGCCGCGTGCTGCTGGCAATTGACTCCTTTAAGGGCAGCGTTTCGAGCGCGCAGGCGGAGGCAGCGGTTGCCGAGGGCGTGCGCCGCGTTTGGCCCGATGCCGAGCTGAACGCTTTGCCGCTGGCAGATGGTGGCGAGGGAACGCTCGACGCCGTTGCCGCGCGTGGTGGCGAGCTCTCGACCTGCGAGGTGGCAGGTCCCTTTGGTGAACCCGTGTCTGCCCGGATGCTGGTAGATGCCGAGCGCGAGTCCGCGGTCATTGAGATGGCCGAGACGGCGGGTATTGGGTATTCGCCTTGCACGGAATCGGCAGCGTTGGCGGCCACAACCTATGGCGTGGGCGAACTGATGCTTCGTGCGGTTCGCGCGGGTGCAAAGACTATCTATATTGGCTTGGGCGGTAGTGCCACCAACGACGGCGGCGCCGGCATGCTGCAGGCGCTGGGCGCGCGTGTGGTCGATGATCAGGGCTGCGATATCGCCCCCGGTCTTGCCGGCCTTGAGCGGGTGGCGAGCGTTGATTTGGCGCCAGCGCTGCAGGCTTTGGATGGCGCTCGTATCGTTGTGCTTTCGGATGTCGAGAATCCGCTCGTGGGGCGTCGGGGCGCATTAGCGGTGTTTGGCGGGCAGAAAGGCTTGCCGACGGGTGACGCCGAGGCGCTGAGCAGGTGCGACAGCTGGATGGTCGGCTACGGTCGTCTACTCGATACGGCAATTGTCGAGGCTCGGGCCCAGGGGTTGTTGCGCACACCCGAGGGCGCACGGACATTTGGCTCGGTGCTCGGCGTGCCCGGCGCGGGCGCTGCCGGTGGCTTGGGCGCGGCGTTGCTGGCACTCGGTGCGGAGCTACACTCGGGTGTGGAGACGGTGCTCGATCTCGTGGGGTTTGACGAACATGTGCGCGATGTCGACCTGGTCATAACGGGCGAGGGCAATATGGACGAGCAGTCCGCCGCCGGTAAGGCGCCGGTGGGCGTGGCCCGCCGTGCCAAGCGATATGGCAAGCCGGTGGCCGCTGTCGTGGGCGGTCGCGCCGACAACTTGGATGCGGTGTACGAGCAGGGCATCGACCTTGTACTGCCGATCTGTCGCAAGCCCATGGACCTGGAGCGGGCACTCGATCCGCAAGAAGCCACAGCCAACCTTATCTGCGCCGGCGAGTCAGCCGCACAAGCCTATGACCTCGCTCGCCTCTAAGGCCTATCTCCCTATAAGTTGCGGTGGAATACGGAGTGTTTTTGCCTTTAAGGGGCCAATTCAGTCCGTATTCCACCGCAACTTTGAGAATGGCCATTCGAGGTTGGCTGCCTTGGGTCTTGGGTCGGACCGTTTGCCACGAAATGCGACCATCTACTACGTTAAGCCGGCCACCCTCGACCATCCCGGAATTTGCAAAAACAAAACCGCAGGTAGAAAGCTTGCCGATTTTCGAAAAAGTCGGCTATGGTCGACCCCTGCGACCTAAACGTAGTAGATGGGCCCTTTTCGTGGCACAGCACCAGATCAGTCTATTTAGGACGGGGCCTCCTTGACTACTTTCGCCACCCTGATGCCCCACCAGTCAAAAAGTAGTCAAAAAAGCCCCGTCCCAAATTAGCTGTCTTGCCCCATCGGGCGGGAGCGGGTAAGATATACCGAGCGCCTAGCGCGTTCGATGGGTTCGGATGACGACATGTTCCGAATCTGGTCAGGTCCGGAAGGAAGCAGCCATAAGGAGCCTCTGTCGGGCATCCGAATCCATCGAGTGCGCAGGCGTTTTTTGGTGCCGCGGCTACCCGCGAGTGCCGGCAGGGCGCTTGGTGTCTCGCTGGTCCTCGGCTTCGCCTGCGGGATCGCTCGACTACCAAGCGCCCTGCCGGCACTCGCGGGTAGCCGACCAAAACCGCCTGAAGGGTCACATTTATCTGAATATTTTAATCCCGTGCCTTTTGCTGCTCGCTGGCGTTGTCTGGGCATTGATGGCTGCGTGGTTCAAGAGGCGGCGGTGCTGTTGCTTGAATTTTTGCAGTTAAAGAGGCCCGTTTCCCTAGATGGGGAAACGGGCCTCTTTTTGTCTCTTGGCTTGTGGATTGGCAAAGACAATAGCCGCTGGCAGCTATTTTGAGTTCTTGATGCGGCGTGTGGCAGTGGCGGTTATTCCGAGGCCTGCGGCGGCGACTGCTACGAGTGCGATTGCGCTCGGTGCTGTGTCGCCCGTGTTTGCGAGCTTGCCGGCGGTCGTATTTGCTTGCTTCCCGCTGCTCGAGTTCGCTTGCTTGGTGGAGCTTGGCGAGGTGTCTTTACTGGTCGCGGACGAGCCGGTGGGCTGTGTCGTCTCGGTCGGTTGCGCTGAGCCGGAGGGAGGCACTGTCTCGGTCGGTTTTGCTATCTCGGGCGAGGCGGCCTTGTCTGCCGCGGCCTTTGCCTCTTCGTATGCCTTGCAGGCGTCGTCATAGGCCGCTTGCGCCTTTTCCAAATCGCCGAGGAGCGCATCTCGCTTGGCTACGTCCTCATCGATGTGGGCTTTGGCTTCCTCTGCCTCACTTTCGAAATACTGAACCCGTTTTTCCTGGCTTTCGAGCCGGCGTTGGCAGCGGTGAAGATCATCTTCACAAGATTTTTCTCGCCTTTCTGCCGACATGATCTCACCTCGCAACTGCTTAATAGTTTCGTTAGAAGCTCCGTCGTCGATTGCCTTATTTAATTCTGCCTGAAGGCCGCTTGTCCGGTTGTGGGCCTCATCGTATTTGGCTTGGGCTGCATCGACGTTCGCTTGCATGGCGGGAAGGGGTTTCCTCCATTTGGCGGCTTCCGTCACCACCATGTCGTAGATCTCTTGAAAAGCGGCAATGTCATCATCAATTACCGCAAGTTTCTCAGGACTTGCGGCGTCTTTTGCGGCCTCGAGGTTTTTGAGCGCTTCCTGCATGGCTGCATACGCTTTTTCTTTTGCGGCGGCCGCATCTTCCGACTGCAAGGCAACTGCACCGGTGGGGGAACTGGTTTCTGCCGCGATCGCCGTTACGGGGGGGGCGATTCCCGCGACAAGTGCCGCGGAAAGGGCGATGCCCACAGTTGCTCGTCTTGCTCTTCTTGCGAGAATGTCGTTCATCTCGGCACCTCATTTCAAGGGTCGGCGGCTCGGCTGGTAGCACTACTGTAAGTATACCAAGCGATTGGCGCGCCGCTGACCGGGCATGCGCACCCCTCCGCTTCTCTGGAAACCGAATCCCATTAGAAATGACGAGTTGTTTACGCTTCTTTTGGGCTCACCGTACTATCATGATTCGAATTGAGTGTGAATGATGATAGGGAGCGCCTTTTTATGATTGAGCTGCTCAGGCGTTTTGGTGGTAAGTTTCGTCGCTATATGGTGATTGGCCCTGCGTGCAAGCTGATCGAAGTGATCTTTGACCTGCTGACGCCGCTGGTGATTGCCCAGATGATCGATAAAGGTATCGGTGCGCACGACGTGAGTGCCGTCGTCCACTATGGCATGGTACTTGGCGCCATGGCTGTGATCGGTATCTCGTTTACGCTCGTCTGCCAAAAGATGGCGGCGCTGACCTCGCAGGGTATGGGCACCGACATTCGCGGTGCGCTCTACCAGCACATCAACAAGCTGAGCTATGCCGAACTCGACCGCTTCGGCACGCCGTCGCTCATCACGCGCATTACCAACGACGTCAACCAGGTTCAGCTCGCCGTGGCGCTGGGCGTGCGCATGCTCATCCGCTGGCCTTTCCTGGCGGTGGGCTCCATGGTCGCGGCCCTTGCCATCGACCTTAAGCTCGGCATGATCTTTTTGATTTGCACGCCCGCCATTGGCCTGGTGTTTTGGTTTGTCATGGCGCGCTGCATTCCCTACTACAAGCAGCTGCAGGCAAAGCTCGACCGCATCGCGCTTATCTGCCGCGAGGGGCTTTCGGGCGCCCGCGTGGTTCTCGCGTTTGTGTGCGAAGACCACGAGCGCGAGCGCTTTGCCCAAGCCGCCGATGACCAGGCCAATACTGCCATCGCGGTGGGCAAGCTCTCGTCGATTCTCAACCCCGTCACGTTTCTTGTGATGAACCTGGGCGTGTGCGCCATCCTGTGGGTGGGCGGCATCCAGGTCAACGTGGGCGAGCTCACGCAGGGTCAGGTCATGGCGTTCGTGAACTACATGACGCAGACCCTGACCTCCATCGTGTACGTCGCCAACCTGGTCGTGGTCTTTACCAAGGCGAGCGCCAGCGCGTCGCGTATCAACGAGGTGCTCAATTGCGTGCCGAGCATCGCTGACGAGGGCAACCAGCCGGTTGCGCTGCCCAAGCCGGGCAATGTCGCTCCAGTTCCTGCGCTGAGCTTGAGCCATGCGAGCTTCTCCTTTGGCGCCGGCGCTGCCAATGCCGTCAACGATGTGACCCTGGAGCTCCCGCTGGGCAAGACGCTCGGCATTATTGGCGGTACGGGCAGTGGTAAGTCCACGCTCGTCTCGCTCATCCCGCGCCTGTACGATGCGGGCACCGGCGGCGTGAGCGTGATGGGCGCCGACGTGCGCACCTGGCCGCTCGACCAGCTGCGCCATGTGGTCGCGACCGTTCCGCAGCGCGCGTCGCTCGTGAGCGGCACCATCCGCAGCAACCTGACCTGGCGCGACGAGGCGGCAACCGACGAGGAGCTCTGGGCGGCGCTCGACATGGCGCAGGCGAGCGAGTTCGTGCGCAACAAGCCGCAGGGGCTCGATGCCCCGGTCGAGGCGGGCGGCAAGAACTTTAGCGGTGGCCAGCGCCAGCGCCTGACCATCGCGCGCGCCCTGGTGGGCTCGCCACAGGTCCTGATCATGGACGATTCCGCCTCGGCGCTCGACTTTAAGACTGACGCGGCGCTTCGCCACGCCATTCGCGAGCGCAGCGTGCGCGGTGCCGCCGAGGGCGGGCTGCCGCTGACGACCGTCATCGTGAGCCAGCGCGTCTCGACCGTGCGCGATGCCGACATGATCTGCGTACTCGACCATGGCTCGGTTGCGGGCCTGGGCACGCATGACGAGTTGTATGCAAGCTGCCAGCTCTATCGCGAGATTTGCCAGTCGCAGCTGCGCCGCGAGGAACTCGAGGGCCAGCAGGGGAGTGCGACACCCGCGTCCGTTTCAAGTCCCGCGTCCGCCCCGACTGTCCCCGCATCCGCCTGCGCAAAGAAGGGCTGCTAAATGAATCCGTACACTTCTTCCGGTTCGGTCGCCACGATGACCGCCAACGTGTCCGGCAACGATAGCCTCAACGATCTGGGTGACGGCCCGCGTCAGCCCGGCGACCCCGAGCGCTATCCCGTGGGCGCGGTGACCCGCCGCCTGATGGGTTACGTCCGTCCGCACCGTATTTCGTTTACGGCGTCGTTTGTGAGCGCCGCCATCTCGGTGATTCTGCAGCTCTACACGCCTATCCTTATCGGTGAGGGCATCGACCTGATCGTTGCCGCGGGCCAGGTGAATTTCGATGCACTGCTGCCGCTTGTCACCAAGCTCGCGATTGTCGTCGTAGGTGCCGCGGCCTTCCAGTGGCTGCAGGGCTACTGCGTCAACCGCCTGTCCTACGAGACGGTGCGTGACATGCGCGTGGAGGCGAGCGACAAGCTCAGCCGTATGCCGCTCAGCTTTATCGACAGCCATGCCCACGGCGACCTTATGAGCCGCGTGGTCAATGACGTCGACCAGGTGGGCGACGGTCTGCTGCAGGGCTTCACGCAGCTTTTCACCGGCGTTATCACCATCGTGGGTACGCTCGCGTTTATGCTCTCCATTAACCTGGCCATGACGCTCGTGGTGGTGCTCGTCACGCCGCTTTCCATTTTTGCAGCCGGCGCCATCGCCAAGCTTTCCAACAAGAGCTTTACGGCGCAGCAGCGTATTCAAGGGCAGCTCGGTGGTCATATCGAGGAGTATGTGGGTGAGCAAAAGCTCGTGGACGCCTTCGCCTACGGCACGCACGCTCAGCAGCGCTTCGATGCCCTCAATGCTGAGCTCTACACCGCGGGTGAGCGCGCGCAGTTTATGGGTTCGCTTTCCAACCCCGGCACGCGCTTTATCAATAACATCATCTATGCCGTGGTCGCTGTGATCGGCTGCGTGGGCGTGATCGCGGGCGTGCCTGCGGCGCTCACGGTGGGCGGCGTGCAGATTTTCCTGTCCTACGCCAACCAGTACACCAAGCCGTTCAACGAGGTCACCAACGTCATTACGCAGATCCAGACCGCGTACGCCTCGGCGCGCCGCATGTTTGCGCTGCTCGATGCGCGCGAGCAGGAGCCCGACGCGTCGGACGCTGTAAAGCTTGCCGCGCCGCAGGGCGAGGTCGCCTTTGAGCACGTGGACTTTAGCTACGTGCCCGACCGCAAGCTGCTGCAGGATATCTGCATCGATGCCAAGCCCGGCATGCGCTTTGCCCTGGTCGGCCCCACGGGCTGTGGCAAGACGACGCTCATCAACCTGTTGCTGCGCTTTTACGATATCGACGCCGGTCGCATTGCGGTCGATGGCCGTTCCTCGCGTGACTACACGCGCGCAAGCCTGCGCCGTGCCTTTGGCATGGTGCTGCAGGACACTTGGCTGTTTGAGGGCACCGTGGCGGAAAACATCGCTTACGGTTGCCCGGATGCCACGCGCGAACAGGTTATCGAGGCTGCCAAGCGCGCGCATGCGCACAAGTTTATCGTGCAGCTGCCAGGCGGCTACGATACGGTGATCGGCGAGGACGGCGGCACGTTTAGCCAAGGTCAAAAACAGCTGCTGTGCATCGCGCGCGCCATGCTCACCGACCCGGCGATCTTGCTGCTGGACGAGGCGACCTCGAGCATCGATACGCGCACCGAGCTGCAGGTTCAGGCGGCATTTGACGAGCTCATGGCCGGTCGTACCAGCTTTGTTGTGGCGCATCGCCTGTCGACGATCCGCAACGCCGACTGCATTCTGGTCATGCGCGACGGCCAGATTATCGAGCGCGGCACACACGACGAGCTGCTAGCGGCAGGTGGCTTCTACGCCGAGCTCTACCGCAGCCAGTTTGCCCAGTGAGCAAGCCCGTGGGGCAAATTAATCAATCGACAGACGGTGGTTTACATCTGTCACGTTAGTACTAAGATATTCATCTAATAAATTGCATTAGTGGCTTTAGTTTTGGGGGAAACGAGGCAACGTGACTATGACGTGCGCTTTGGTGGTTAACAGCAAGAGCGGTAATACCAGGATGGTTTCGGGCGCGATCAAGCGCGCTCTGCAGGCTGCGGGCGTTGAGTTTGTCCATGCCGCGGCGTTGAGCGACGATGCGGATGCAGATCAGGTTGCGCTCGAGGCGCAGGGCGCCTGCGCGGCCGACACGGTGCTCGTCGGTTTTTGGTGCGACAAGGGCGCGTGCACGCCTTCGGTCGCGGCGTTGCTCTCCGCCTTGCACGGCAAGCGCGTGTTCCTGTTTGGCACCTGCGGCTTTGGGGCCGACCAGAGCTATTACCAGCAGATTGTCGACCGCGTAACTTCCAATCTGGCCGAGGATGCCGAGCTTGCGGGCTGGGCGATGTGCCAGGGCAAGATGGGTCCCGCGGTTAAGCAGCGCTACGAAACCATGCTCGAGCAAGATCCCGACAACGCCCGATTTAAGATGTTGCTCGACAACTGGGTTGCCGCGAAGGACCATCCCACCAAGGAGGATCTGGACAACATGGCTGCAGCCGCCAAGAAGGCCGTGCTGGGAGAGTAGCTTCGCCGTTCGCGGTCCTTCGTGCAAAACAATACAAATGTGAAAGCCTCGAAATTCTCGAGGCTTTTTTCTTAACACGGGGGTGCGCCGTGGCAAGCGTCTGGGGCGACATTTTCCATCATCCGGACGATGAGTCGGTTTTGGAAGATACGATCTCCTGTATCAGCTGGATGTATAGGCAGATGGAGTACGGCTACAAAACGTACCCGGGCTTCTTTACGCACCATTCGATGGGATTCATGTAGTAAGACGCCGCCGGGCGGGCGCCACGTTGCAGAACTTAGGCCTAGCAGGTGGCTGATAATTCCATACCCAAATGTATCCAGAGTGGGATGGGCTTTCCGGATGGGCGGGGTTGCGGAAGCCGTGTCCCGGAATTTGCCTTTGGAATGGGATGCGGTTTCCCGTTGAGGGTCTTGGCGGAAAGTGCGACCCGGAATTTGTGATCGGAGTGGGATGTGGTTTCCCAACGGGGCCACAAGCGGAAGCCGCATCCCACTCCGGACGGGAATTCTGGGACACAGTTCTCAGAGGATTATGGGCTGCGAACTACATGGGGCCGTCATAAAACTCCGGTAAAAGGGGGTCGGAAATAAATGGCACTTCCAGTAGTTTCTTTTAATGTGGGGGGGGGTACCATTATTTTAGTTTCGCAAAAAATTAATCCCTCTATGGGGAAGTTGCGTAGGGGGTCAGTCACAGATATTGGATAAAACAGACTAATTTGGGGATAAATGACCACTTACGCCAAAAATAGTAGCATTTAGCGACAAAACATTGAAAAATGTGTAGCACATCGCTATGTTTTTATTACGAAAAGATTCCAAATTGGCTTATTTCGGACTCACTTTTCAAGCGCCTTGCGGTTCCTGTTGAAACTTGCTGGCCTTTGGATGGGTCGAATAGGTCCTCAAGGGGGATGAATTATCACTTTGACGGCGCGTAGACTCAAACGATTTATTGCACTTTTGAGTAGCTTGGCGTTCGCGCTTGTCATAGCCCTTGCCGTTGTTTCTTTTGTTCCTCGTGCATTTGGTTACATGCCCTTTGCCGTGCTCTCGGGCTCTATGGAACCCGAGCTTCCCGTCGGCTCCATGGTGTTTGTTCACCAGGTTGACCCAACGAATATTGCCGTGGGCGACAATGCAACTTTTTACCGATCGGACGGCGCCGTGGTGACTCACCAGGTGTACGAGGTCGACCCTGTGGCGCAAACGATTGGCACGCAGGGAATTGCGAACAAAAATGCAGACGGAAGCATCATGCACGATGCCGAGCAGACGCCTTTTTCGAGTGTTATCGGCACTGTTTCTTTTTGTGTCCCTTACCTTGGCTTCGTTAACGCATATTGCACGACGATGCCCGGCATGCTTGTTGTGGTGGCCGTTCTTGCGCTGCTGGTCGCGGCGTCGATTGTGCTCGATCGGATGGTTTCCGACGAGCCTGCGGACAAGCATGCCCGCGCGCATGCGAGGGGGCGGCGTCCATAGCGGCAGGGGAGAGGTGTCGGCAACGGCAAGGGCCGTTGCCGGGGAAGACGATTCTCGAAAGGAAGAGAACGATGGAGAACAAGAGGAAAAAGCGCTACGGCATCATTGCCGCCTTGCTGCTGCTGGTACTGGCTGCCGGCGTGGGTACCTACGCCTGGCTGACGGCGCAGTCGAGCCTGACCAACAACTTCACCACTGCGGGCATCAACAAGCCCACTACCGATCCCGACCATCCGAATCAGCCGCTTCCGGATGATAACAATAAGGTCAACGGCAACCTGACCGAGACCAAATGGGTTAAGGACTCTAAGCTCGCCCCTGGCGTGTCTGTACCCAAGAATCCTAATGTCGGTATCGGCAAGGGATCCGAGGATGCATATGTGTACGTCTTCGTGAACAACAAGACGGCGTCTGCCGGGGCCGATCATTCCAAGACGACTTACTTCACCATTAACTCTGGCTGGAAGGCCGTTGATGCGACCGCCGTTGAGGGCGAGCCGACTCATTATCTCGGTGGCCTTTTCGTTTATGTTGGCGAAGGAACCGAGGCTACCCCGCTTATTGCCAGCAAGACTGAGGATAAGTGGACTGGCGAGCTGTTCAGCCAGGTGACTACGCCCAAGGACACCGAGCAAAAGGATTTCGCCAATTCTGCCACGATGGATGTCAACTGCTTCATTTACGCGGCAGACAATACCGCTGAGGGTTCGTCTGCGTCTGCTTTGGCTGCTGCCAAGAATTGGGCTAAGGACCTGTAGTAATCCCACCCCCTCTACCGAGATCCCGGCCCGCTCCCCATCCCCATTTTTGGGCCGGGATCTCGGTCCCCCTTTGATCGACGATTGGCGAACGTAATGCTCAACAATCTTTCCAACAATCAGAAACGCACCTTGGCGCTTGCCGCGATGGCGTTGTTGGCCCTGGCGTGCCTGTGCGGCACGCTGGCTTTTACCGTTGATATGGTTCCGGCAAACAACGTTCTATCGTTTGGCAGCGTGAAGGTACGAGTCTGCGAATACACCCTAAACGAGCAGGGCGAGGAGATTCCGTTTGAGCCCAACGAGCACGGGGACTATCCCGACACCAAGGCCGGGGGCTCTGACATCAGCCGCATTGTGCGCGTGGAGAACGCTGGCACGCAGCCTGAGTACGTTCGCGCGCGTCTGCGCATGACGTCGGTGGCGCCCGACGGTTCGAGCGCGGATGCTTCGGGCAGCGTTGCGTTTCATGTGAACGCGGGCGAGGGGTCCCCGTGGATCGATGGCGGCGATGGGTGGTACTACTACCGCGGATTGGCCGGGCGTGGCGGCACGCTCGACCCCGGTGCCATGACGGAAAGCCTCATGGACTCGCTGCGCTTTGTGGGCGACTACCACGATGCCGCGCGCGGCGGCTCATTCAGGCTCGATATCGATGTTCAGGCCGTGCAGGCCAAAAACCAGCAGACAAGCGATACCGCCCTCGACGTACTTGACGTTGTGGGTTGGCCGGAGGCGAACTAGCCTATGAAGATCAAGAATATGAACCGGGGTATGCTTAGCAGGCTGGTTGCCGTCGCAGCGATTGCCCTTTGCTGCGTTATGGCGCTGCCAACGGTGGTGCATGCCGAGGACGTGCCCGAGGCCAAAACCGAATTCCACATCAAAAACGAGGCTGACTTTTTGTCGTGTGTGGCGCTGTCGCGCGAGCGCGATACGTCCGGCTGGCACGTTTATCTCGATAACGACATTGAGCTCGACAGCGACGACATGAAAGCCATCGTTGCAAACACCGTTAAGCATCTGTCGTTTGGCAACAAGGAGCATCCGTTTAAGGGCGTGTTCGATGGTCAAAACCACACCGTTGAGGGCCTGAGCTACGATAAAGACGCTTTTGACCCCGAGCGCGATACGGGATTTTTTGCCGAGACCAACGGTGCCACCATCAAAAACTTCCTGGTCAAGGACGCCAACGTGTGGGCGGACTTCCGCGGTGGCATTATCGTGGGCAAGGCCGTCAAAACGCGCTTCGAAAACGTTATGGTCATGGAGAGCACGCTGCACGTGACCTGCGCCAACAATGCTCTCAACCTCATTACCAACGCAGGCTTTGAGGGCGGTCTCATCGCCGGCGAGCTCGACGGCTGCACCCTCTACAACTGCGAGGTCCGTGGCGGCCGTGCCGTCAACAATACGACCTCGGGCGTGCAGGCGCTCGGCGGTGAGGGTCTGTATATGGCGGCGTTTGCCGGCTACGTTAAGAACTCGACTATCGAGTACTGTCGCGTGACGCCGACGCGTAAGGACGACGGCTCGATTGCCGAGAAGGGCATGACCGACGTCACCAATAAGTACGACGTGGCCATTGGCGCCCTGGGCGGCAACAACGTGTACGCTTCGGGTTTTGTGGGCTGCATGGCGGGCGAGGCCAAGATTATCGACTGCTTCTCGACGGCGCAGTGCTACAGCTATGCCGCGTCGTACGTGGGCGTCGTCGCCGTGACGCGCGCGTGGACGGGTGGCTTGGCGGGTCGTATTCTAACCGAAAAGGGCAACGAGCTCGTTCGAAGCCATTTTGCGGGTGACTTGAGCTCGCGTCAGTACAATCCCATCGCCGTGATCCCCATCATTCAAAACGATGTGAACCTGGGCGGCATTGCCGCGCGTGCCAACAAGGATGATGCCACGGTCACCGAGTGCTACTTTAAGCCGAGCGTGAGCCTTTCTGGCAACAGCCAGGGCAACCCTGCCAAAAAGAAAATCCCCTCGTTTGGCGGCGATGGCACCACCAAGGGTGATGGCTATGGTCCATGGGATGACGAGCGCTACACCACGCGCGAGCTGTGGGAAGAGCACGACTACGACTTTTGTGCCGGCACCAAGCGCTCGACTGCTAACAACGGGGCCTTGGGTGGCTCGCACTTCAATGAGTGGGCGATGGATTACAAGCTGAATATTCCTGTGCATGGCCAGAGCGTTAAGGCGACGATCGATTTTCCCGGTGCGGGTACCGCGACCATCGAGGCAACCAAACTTGGTATTGAACAGAAGACCTCGGATCCGTACGCCTTTGCCGTGAGCGCCGTGCTGGCGGGAACGGCTCAGGGCTTGGCCCAGGGCGATACATCGGTGACGTTTGGGCAGGATACCTCCGCAAAGCCCAAGGGCTTGACCGATGCCAACGGCGGTTATCGCTTCATGGGCTGGTTCCGCGAGTCCGATGTGCGTGTGAATCGAATTGGACAAGACAACAGCTGGTTTGACGGCAAGACCGATGACGCTGCGGTGACTGCCGGCAAGCAGGTCCAGAAGAGCGAGGCGCACGAGAAAACGTCAACCTATACCGCCGATAATGCCAAGGGGGCCGACGGTTTTAAGGGCAACGACCTGTTTATCGCTTCGTACGAGGCGCAGGTGCTGTTCTATAACGTTAAGGGCGAAACGCTCGATTGCCAGAGCGGCACTGCACACGACAAATCGGGCGATTGGTATCGCTACGGCGCGAAGCTCAACCCCGCCGCTCCTACCGATCGTGGCACGCTGTCTTCCAGCGCCACCTTTATCGGTTGGACAACGAAGCCGAGCGGCGAGGAAGAGATGCATGGCGGCTATACGGCCATTACCTCGCCTGAGCTTGCCGAGTTAAAAAACGCTGGTGCGTTCTATCCTGCCGGCACCGAGATCACTGTGCTTGGTCCTACCGATTTTTATCCGGTGTACACCGACTATGTGTCGAACATCATGACGGTGTTTGAGGGCAATGAGCGGGATGAGCTTGACGATAAGACCCAGCGCGCGGGCGTGGGCAAAACTGTCGTTAAGGTTGAGACTGCCGAGGATGGCACCGGTGTGTACACGGTGCAGGTGTGCGACGTGGACAACAAACCTTTATCTGAGGACGGTGCGCTGCCCGACGGCTACCGTTTCCTGGGTTGGTATGAAAACAAGGGGACCGAGGATGCCCCGCTCGAGGTGCGCGTAAGCCGCGATCCCAGCTATACGCTCCCCGCCGATGTCGATTTAACCGCGCCGCATACCTACATCGCCCGCTTTGAGTACCGAGTGGATTATTACGTTCGGGCTTATACCAACCATGAGTTTACGGACAGCAAGCTACTTTGTTCCGTTTGGAATCGCTATCAAACGCCCTTTGAGGAAAACGTCGGTAGTACCTTCGTGCGTGAAAACGTCGTCCACTGGGGCCCGGAGCATGTTGACCACGGTATAAAGGATAGTTATGAAATGTGTGGCACGCGCTTCACGAAGGAAACCCTTGTCGTGAGTCCCCTTAACGCGTACTCGCACAACGTTAAAAACGATACGGGAGCCGATACTCTAAAAAACCTCTATGCCGATACCGATTTTCCAGGCGCTGCAACGCTAAGCGATACTTGGACTTCGGCTTCGCTGAACGTAACGGTCAAACCGGTGAATGATCGCTATCGCCTGAATTTCTGGACGCTTGAGCGCGATGGTGAATATTGGACATATGTAAAAAATCCCATCGAGAGCATGGTGCGTACAGATAAGAAGTACTACGTTCGCGCGATGATTACCACGGACGTTAATTTCTACAACAAGGGCGATAATGTCGTGAGGACTGCCACGCGGCGCTATGAGAGTAACTTGCTGCAGACCAAGGTGAACGGGGCGGATCCGACGTTCACGTATTACTACCCGCATGTTAATAAGTCGGTTAAAGTGGCCGAAAAGCCAGAAGATGGTGAGAAGGGATCGTATGAGAGCCCCCTGACACTCGAGGCCTCTCCGGCCGATGCCGAGATGGCTGTGCCTGGTTATAAGTTCCTGGGTTGGATTTCGACTGCCGAGGTCCAAAAGGGTTCTGCTGTCTGGAACTATATCTATGACGTTGCTGGCGACCCCTATGTGACAAGTGATCCGGACAAGGCGGCGCCGTATTTGGCGACCGACGCGTCCAAGGTTACCCAGTGGCAGGATGCCTATCCCGTATACGTACAATATAACGTTAACTACACCACCAACCTGCACCGCAAGGGCTTTGATGGAACGCCGGGCATCAATGTTCCGCGATTCGACATTACGCCCAAACTTGATCCCCAGCAGAACGGTGACGTGGTGGCTACGGTGAGCCCTGACATTACGACGACGGTGTATGCCGACGGTACTGGTGGCGCCTATCAGCTTAAGAAGCTCGAGATTGAGCTTCCCGACGGAACGGTAAAGAAGCTCGATCCGACGGGCGAAGGCGGCAATACCTATTCCTATCCCGTGGAGCCCGGAAAGCCCTATACGTTTGTGGCCTACTACACGCCCATTGCGGTGGTGTATCATCTCAACGACTCCGACGTTGACGGCAAGCTTGCCCAAGAGGGCGATAAGCTCGGTGACCTTAAAGATGGCATGCCGCTGCCAACGTATAACATTGGAGACATCGATGCTGCAACGGGCGCATACAACGCCTTCGTAGGTTGGACGGATAATAAGCCAGAGCCTAGCAGCGGTTATGTCGTTTGGTCGGACGGCGTTTCCATGGTGAATAAAAACACGGTGGTCAACGCCCCCATGGAGCTGTACCCGGTCTACCGTGCCAGCGCGGTAAGTGTCCAATCGAATATCGATGCTAATCTGGATAATCCCGATGCCGTACGCTCCCTTGCGCGCACCGACTCTGGTGATCAGATTTCGCTGGAGGTAAAAGCTGCAACTGAGGTTGTCGGCAAGGACGGCACCAAGTACGACTTTGTCGGCTGGTCGCGTGACTATACACCCGATGGCAACTACACCCTGATGACCGATGAGGAGAAGTATCCCCTCGAGGGTAATGAGCCCTTTAAGAACGTGACCTACACTGCGGTGTACAAGATTGCGCCGTATAAGGTGCGCTATCACGGTATCGACGGGTCGGTCATCTTTACGGCGACCGTCGACTCGGGCGATGAGCGCGCACAAGACGGCAAGTCCGGTTTTATCCACACGGTCGATGTCCCTAAAATGGACGAGAGCGGCAACCCCGTCTATGACAAGGACGGCAACCCCGTGATGGAGCAAAAATCCGTGGCATATGACCCGGATGCCCACTCCAAGATCGTTGCGCTGCTCGATGAGCAGGCGGCCGCCAATGGCGATAAGCGTGAACTCTTCTTGGAATGGCGATATGTGGGTGCCGAAGGTGCTGCGGAGGCTTGGGATACGTTTAAGGACGAGCCGGTCAAGGGCGATATGGACCTGTATCCCGTGACGTATCGCGTGGTTGCCAACGATACGTCTGATGGAAAGCCCGAAAACATGACCGCGCAGCTTAAGTGGCTGCTCGATCCTTCCGCCGCCAACACCGTCGACGACGCCGCCGATAAGGCACCGTTTAAGGTCTGCTTTGCCAAGCCGTTTATGGGAACGCAGTTGACCGTCACCGTAACGCGGGCAAGCTACGGCCCTGGTGCAGAGGAAGCTCCCGTGGACGGCAAGTTTGTCTCGCTCTACAGTCTGGGCTCGGGTAATGGTTCGTTTGACCTGGCCAACCGTCTGGAGTCCAAGAAGACGGGCGAAGGCGAGCAAGGTGCCGGCAACGCTGTGTTTAACTTTGATCAGACTCATACGTTGACGATCGTTAAAAAGACTACCGATGCCAGCGCTATGGGACAAACGTTCCGCTTTAAGGTGACGCGAAAGATGTCGGAGGATTCTCACGCCGAGATGCGCATGGTCGACGTAAAAGTTAGCGAGAAGCGCTCCGAAAACGGTGAGGTCTGGTATGTCGGCAGTGTGCAGTTTGCCGCGCCGGCGGGCATCTATACCGTCGAGGAGGACGCGGCTTGGGCGTGGCGTTACGAGGGCGAACTGAGCACGCCGGGAAAGGCGCCCGGTAAATCTGCCGAGTTGACCATCTCGTCTGCATCGAGCGTGGGCGACACGGTGGTGACGTGCGTCAATACGCGCACGAAAGACAAATGGGTCGATGGCGGCTCTCGTGCCAGGAATATCTGGAATAACGGCACGCTGCAGAGGGAGGACTAGGATGACTAAGCGTAAGCGGATTGTCGCCCTCCTTGTCGGCGCTCTTCTTTTGGCTGGCGCCGCCGGTACCTTTGCGTGGCTTTCGGTTACGGGTGTGCTGGTCAACGAGTTTGGCTTTGGTACGGTGACGCCCACGGTAGACGAGAAGCTCAATAACAACGTGAAGAGCGACGTTGCGATTGCAAACACGGGCACGGCTCCGGCATATCTGCGGGTCGCGGTGGATATTTACTGGCAGGATCAGAATGGCGCCCGCCTGTGGGATGAGCCGGTTGCCGGCACCGACTACGACATTGTGTGGGGCAGCGTGCGCGATGCATCCGCTTCCAACAACGCCTCGTCTTGGGTCGTCGCGTCCGACGGGTACTACTACTGGACGTCTCCTGTTGCGCCGATGGCCAAAACCGACGTGCTCATCAAAAGCGTGACTGAGCAGAAGGTGGATGGCAAGAACCTGGTCGTGGACATCTCGACCCAGGCGATTCAGTCCACGCCCGACGACGCAGTTACAGAGGCATGGGGCTGTACGGTCAAGGATGGCGTGCTGGTGCCGCCGCATGGGGGTGCGTAAGTATGGCTTTCCCGATTCGCAAAGACGTTGCGCGTTCCTTGCGTTGCGTGGTCGCGGCCATTGTTTGCGTTGCCGCGCTCACAATTCCTGCACGTGCGTTTGCGGACACTTCCACGATTTCCTATGACGGAAATGCACGCCAGCTGACGGTCTCGGGGGCGACGGGCTCCTCGGAGGAGCCCGATCTGTTTCCAGCTTTTAAAGATCTCATGCCCGGTGATGTGCGCGAGCAGCGGATTGAGGTTCGCGCCACGGGCGTAAAGTCGCAGGTTCGCGTGTTTGTGCGTGCTGTTGTCGACCACGAGACGGCAAACATACTGTCGCCCATTACCTTAACGGCAAGGGTGGGCGATGCGTCTGCAGGCTGGCTCCAGACGGGAACGCCGGGCAGCGTGTTTGCCCATCCCACGCAGGTCGCAGCGTTTACGAGCGATGGCAGCACGGTGCTCAATTTGCAACTAAGTGTCCCGACGTCGGTGGGCAACGAGCTTGCCGACGCAAGCAAGACCATCCGCTGGGAAATCACCGCCGAGGACGATGGCGAGAAGATCCCCGTGCGGCCTGCTGGCAGCAAAGGGGCCGGCCTGTTTGGTTTGGCGGCAACCGGCGACAGCACGCTCACGTTGCTTTTGGTGTTGCTGACACTTGCAATCATTGCTTTCATTGCCGCGCTGCTTTTATCCCGGAGGGATAAGCGCTAGGTCCATCTTCTAAACGCAACGCCCTCCCGGGCGGCGGGCACGAAGTTCCCTGCTCTACAGTCCTGCGCAAGACGAAGGCCACATTAAGTGGCCTTCTTTGCGTGCGGAACTCGCGATGAACTTCGTGCCCGCCGCCCGGGAGGGCGCCCCTTTATTGATGGAAGGACTCATAAGCGGATATTCCATGCCCGGATGTATTCAGAGCGGGACGGGTTTTCCGGATGGGCGGGGTCTTGGAAAGTGTGTCCCGGAATTTGCCTTTGGAATGGGATGCAGTTTCCGGTTGAGGGCTCTGGTGGAAAGTGTGACCCGGAAATTAACCTTAAAGTGGGATGCAGTTTCCCAACGGGGCCACAAGCGGAAACCGCATCCCACTCCGGACGTGAATTCCGGGACAAGCTTTCCGCGATGCGCATGCCAGGCTACGCTTCTGCTACGAGGCGAGCGCTGCTTCTTATCAGCCCACTCAACCCGCAACAGGTGAGGGGCGGCGACAGGCGGAGGCGCGGGAAAGGTCTGTCGCGAGTTCCGCACGCAAAGGGGGCCACTTAATGTGGCCCCCGTCTTGCGCAGGACTGTTTGAGCAGCAGACCTTTCCCGCGCCTCCGTCTGCCGCCGATTTGGGTCCCCGACCCTGTTACTTGATCTTGGTCGTGCCCGGTGCCAGGTTGGGGTCGGTTTCGTTGGCCTCGGTCTGGAAGTGCTCGGTATACACGTTCTTGCCGTCGCGGAACATCTCGTAGTACTGCATCTTGGCGTAATCCTCGCGCGCCTTGGTGGCGGCTGCGGCGGCGGCGTCGTCACCGGTGACGTTGGAGGAGAGCGCCCAGCGCAGGCTGGTGTCCTCGTAGCCGACCGAGTTGATGGCGGGCAGCGACTTGCGCAGCGTCATGTGCGCCTTCTGGTAGTCGGACAGCGGTGCGCCGATCAGCTGCATCAGCTGGGTGGACAGGTAGTTGGTGGACAGGTCGTCAACCTCGCTCGTCTGGTCGCAGCCGGCAACGTCGTAGTTGGCCCAGATGATGTAGTCGGTCTGCCACAAGCGTTCCTGGTGGGTGGCGTCGTCCTCGCCGGTAAACCACTTATCGTTGAACTTGGACGGGAAGAACGGCTGATGGTCGCCCCAGAACACCACGACCACCTTGCGGTCAAGTTTGCTCAGAGCGTTGAGGAAGTAGCGCAGCGCCTGGTCGGACTGCTCGATGCACGAGACATACTCGTCGACATCGGACAGCGTGCCGTCCTCGACGGTCTTGGCGTCCAGATCGGTCGTGTCGATGTTGAGGTGCATCTGCTTATCTGCCGGCAGCAGGCCCGTGTCGTAGCCCGAGTGGTTCTGCATGGTCACGTCGAAGATAAACTGCGGATCGGCGTTCTGGTCGAGCAGCTCAAGAATCTTGTCGTAGGTAGCCTGGTCGGTCACCATGCCGCGTAGGGTATCGGCGCCCTGGAAGTCGCTGATGGACAGGAACTGGTCAAAGCCAAAGTCCTTGTAGACGTTCTCACGGTTCCAGTTGGTCGCGTGGTTGGGGTGCATGGCCGTGGTGGAATAGCCGAGCGATTTGAACTGCTCTGCCAGGTTCCCGGTCGTCTCCATGTTGTAGATGGTGTAGGGGTACACGCCCGAGCCCAGGTTGGCCATGGAGTTGCCGGTCATAAACTCAAACTCGGTATTGGCGGTACCGCCGCCGTAGGCGCTCACATAGAGCTTGCCGCGGCTGAGGCAGTTGGACAGGTTCTTAAAGTACTGCGGGCCCTCGTAGCCGGCGCGCATGTTCTGGTAGATCGACAGATCCGAGAAGGTCTCGTTCATGATGGCGATGACCGTGGGCTTCTCGCTGTCGAATTGGTCCTTTGCGGCGGTGCGCTCGTCGCTCTTGGCAGCGTCGGACTTGTCGTAGGCCTTGGCGTACTTTTTGAGCGTGGCCTTGGCGTCATCGACAGAATAGTCGGCGGGTTTGGGCGGCTTGATGGACTGCGCTGCACTAATAAAGGCAGGCAGATAGCCCTCGCGCCAGTAGCTCTCGAGCGGGCGCCAGGTGTAGACGGTGATGCCGAGGGTGTTGTAGTAGTCGATGAGCGTGACGTGCGCGGTCACACCGCCCAGGCACAGTACGGCGACGAGCAGGTTGGTGAGCAGCATGCGCTTGGCGCTGGCCGTGCCCTTCTGGCGATGTGGCGCCACCAGGCCGGCGTACTCGCATAGCAGCATGGCGATGGCGGTAAAGCCCATGGACAGCACGCAGAACAGCGAGATCGAGAAGGTGTAGCCGTTGCCGGCGACCGCGGCGGCGGTGGAGATGGCCGAAAGGTCGCCCGGCTGGATGGGCATGGATTTAAACGTGATGACGAAGAACTCGGCAATGCCCAGGACAAAGAGGGCAAAGGCCAGGACGGCCGGAGCTGCGCCGTGGCGCTGGAACAGGAAGAACAGGCCGGTCATGAGCACGGTGATGATGGCCCACTCGAGCAGGATGCACAGGGGGTAAACCCAGGTAAAGTCGTGGTTGGACGAGACCTCCATGCCCAGCAGCGCAAAGACGCCGGCGAGCAGCAGGCACAGGACGGCGGCGACGAGCGGTTTGCCCACAAAGGCGCCGCGCAGGCGGGCGAGCTTGCCAGTGGGGGCGGGAGCGTCGGCCGAGGCGAACGCAAAGACGCGCGGGGCGATGCGGTCGCGGGCGATGCTGGCCCAAGCGCAGCCGGTGAGGATGGCGTTGGTCAGGATGAGCATCACAAAGGCGAGCGGCTCGTTTTGAGCGACGAGGCCAATGGCGCCCCAAATGGTCAAAAAGAGCTGGAACAGGCCGAAGGCGACGCTCCACCCAAGAGCGCTTTTGGCAACGGTGCCCGACTTTGCGCAAATGGCCTTGGCCTCGCGCAAGATAAGGTAGACGGTCGCCGCAAGACCGACGAGCGAGATGGCGGCAGCGAACATGCTGAGACTCCTCACAAACTAAAACCTACGAAAGCGGGGATTTACCCGATTGTTACCAAGATATGCGCAGCAATTGGTGGCTGCGCACAACAACCAGCCATATTAACGCGCGCGTGTGGCGGTGTGGCGCAATGTAGTGGCGACCTGCGCGATAATGGACGGGAATTACACGGAAACGTAAAGGCTTCTTAAAGAAATGGCGAGGGTAGGGCGATGAGCGAGCAGGTTTGCGAGGCGGACATGGGCGGCGACGGAGCTGCGGGCGTGGATACGTACGGCTATCCGGTCGAGACTACGGGCAACGCGGTACTGGACATTTTGGAGCACCGTTCGTCCACGCGCGCTTTTGCGCGCGATGACAACGACCGTCCCGTGGCGGTGACCGACGAGCAGCGGGCGGCGGTTTTGCATGCGGCGAGTCGCGCACCGTCGGCGGGCGCCATGATGATGTATTCCATCGTGAGCATTCGCGAGCAGGCTACGCTGGACCGTCTGGCCGACCTGTGCGACCACCAGCCCATGATCGCCAAGGCGCCCTGGGCACTCATATTTGTGGTCGATTATGCCAAGTGGATCGATCTGTTTGAGCACGTGGGCTGCTTTGAACCCGAGTTTGTCGAGCGCACGGGCAAGGCGCCCCGCCGCGCGCCGGGTTTGGGCGACTTTGCCATCGCGGCGCAGGATGCCGTGATCGCCGCGCAAAACGCCGTGGTTGCCGCCGAGGCCCTGGGGCTGGGGAGCTGCTACATCGGTGATATCGTCGAGAATGCCGAGGAAGTCGCCGAGTTGCTGGACTTGCCTCCCTATACCATGCCGCTGTCGATGCTCATCATCGGCACGCCTCGCAAGGAGCGTCCGGCCATTGCGCATCCCGTGGTGAACCTGGTGCACGAGGAACGCTACTGCCGTGCGGATGCCGCGACCATGGATGCGCAGGTGGCCGAGATGGACGCGATGTTTCGCCCGCATGCCCGCGAGGTGGGCGAGCGCGTCATCGACATCTACACCCGCAAGCACACGAGTCCCTTTATGGCCGAGATGAGCCGCTCCATGGAATGGTGGTTCAAAAACTGGCTCGGCAAATGACGGATGTGACAAAGGAACGGCCCCTTTGTCGCATTCCATATCACCGCGGTGGCCTAAAGGCCGCATAAATGTTTATCTAGCTGGGAAAACGGTGCCATTAAAATATGGGCTGATTACCTATAATCCCGTCGAACGTTAAAATTGGGAGGAAACCGGCTTATGGAACAAAAGGCCAAGGAAGCAGCTTCGCACGCTGCGATTCCTGTGAGCATCTCGGCGATGCTCGTCACGCTGGGCGTGGTGTACGGCGATATCGGCACCAGCCCCATGTATGTAACCAAGGCGCTCGTTGCCGGCAACGGCGGCATAGGAAGCGTCACGCAGGAGTTCGTGCTCGGCGCGCTCTCCCTTGTCGTGTGGACGGTCACGCTGCTGACGACCGTCAAGTACGTGCTGATCTCGCTGCGCGCCGACAACCACGGCGAGGGTGGCATCTTTGCCCTGTACAGCCTGGTCAAGCGTTGCGGCAAGTGGCTTATCATCCCCGCCATGCTGGGCGGCGCGGCGCTGCTCGCCGACGGCATCCTGACGCCTGCCGTTACTGTCACCACGGCCATCGAGGGCCTGCGCACCATTCCGGCGGTCCACGCCGTGCTCGGTGACGACCAGGGCCGCGTTGTCGCCATCACGCTTGCCATCATCATCGCGCTCTTCTTGGTGCAGCGCATCGGTACGGCCAAGATCGGTCACGCCTTCGGCCCTATCATGACGCTGTGGTTTTTGTTCCTGGGCGGCACGGGCCTGTTCTTTGTCTGCCAGTATCCAGCGGTGCTGCTGTGCCTCAACCCGTTGCGTGGCATCGCTTTTCTGCTGAGCCCCAACAACCATGCGGGCATCATGATTTTGGGCAGCTGCTTCCTCGCTACCACCGGTGCCGAGGCACTCTATTCCGACATGGGCCATGTGGGCCGCGGCAACATCTATGCCACCTGGCCGTTCGTTAAGTGCTGCCTGCTGCTGTCCTACATGGGCCAGGGCGCGTGGCTTATCAACAACGCCGGTAACCCGGAGCTCATGGGCATCGCCGACCTCAACCCCTTCTACCAGATGCTCGCCCCGGGCCTGCGTCCCTTTGCCGTCGGCCTTTCCACCGTCGCGGCCATCATCGCCTCGCAGGCGCTCATCACCGGCGCATTCTCGCTGGTGTCCGAGGCCAGCCGCCTGGACCTCATGCCGCATATGCAGGTCTTCTATCCTGCCGAGACCAAGGGCCAGCTCTACATCCCCATGGTCAACAACGTCATGCTCGTGGGCTGCGTCGTCGTGGTGCTGCTGTTCCAGAACTCGGCGCACATGGAGGCCGCGTACGGCCTGGCCATTACCCTGACCATGATGTGCACGACAATGCTGCTCTTCTTCTATCTGCACGTGGAGCGCAATCTCAAGGTCGCGCCGTGGATCTTTGCCGCCTTCTTCCTTATGCTCGAGGGCTTCTTCTTTGTGAGCTCGCTCACCAAGTTCTTCCACGGCGGCTATTTCACCATCCTTATGGCCGCGCTCATCATGGGCATCATGGTGTGCTGGTACAACGGCACGGCGGTCGAGCAACGTCAGTTTACGCTGCTGCCGCTGCGCAGCTATCTGCCGCAGCTCAAACGCCTGCGCGACGACGATCGCTACGAGCTCATGAGCGACAACATCGTGTACCTGACCAAGGACACCAACACCGACTATATCGACCGCGATATCGTCTACTCGATTTTGGATAAGCACCCCAAGCGCGCTCGTGCCTGGTGGTTCGTGAATGTCGAGACCATGGACGAGCCGCATACCTTTGCCTACTCGGTCGAGACGTTCGGCACCGACTACGTATTCCGCGTGCATCTGTACCTGGGCTATAAGATCAACCAGCGCGTCAATGCTTACCTGCGCCAGGTTGTTCAGGACCTGGCTGCCAGCGGCGAGCTGCCGGCGCAGACGCACGATTACTCGGTCTACAAGGATCCGGGCAACATCGGTACGTTCAAGTTCGTCATGATCCGCAAGCTGCTGGCGCCCGAAAGCGACGTGGAGCCCAGCGAGCGTACGGCCATCACGCTCAAGTACATCATCCGCCGTGCTGCCGGCACCCCCGCGCGCTGGTACGGCCTGGAGAATTCCAACGTGAGCTTTGAGTACGTGCCGCTGTTCACCAAGTTTAAGGCCGTGAGCAAGATGCAGCGTCTGGCCCCCGACGAGCGCCCGTAGTCGACGTCTGCTGTTTGTCTAGCGACCGCACGCTGCAAGGCTATACACTTGGAACCACCACAAGGAGGCCACCACCGCAAAGGTGCCAGTCCCCTTTGTGGTGGTTTTTGTTTTTGAGAGAGGGGTGGGGCGCTGATGGACGTCCGTGCGGACGGCGATATTGCCGAGAACTTTTGGTGGCGGCGTACAACGCTGACGCGTCGCAGCCCTCTGTATGACGCCTGCGTATCGGCGGGGCTGCTAGCCGCGGCGACGATTGTGGGCGCGCTGCTCGACCATCCGGGGCTCGCGCCGAGCATCATGATCGTCTATGTGTTCGCCGTGCAGCTGTGCGCTTTCTTTACCTGGAGCCGCCTGTATTGCCTGCTGAGCTCGGCTGCCGCCGTGGCGCTCTACAACTTCTTGTTTGTCGACCCGCGCTACGCGCTGTCGTTTATCGACCGCGTCTATCCCGGCATGTTCTTTATCATGTTTGCGGTCTCGCTCGTATCGAGCTCGATCGCGCTGGCCCTGCGCCGCGCCTTGGCGCAGGCTGCCGCCAGCGACCGTCGCACGCAGATGGTGCTCGAGACCAACCGTATGCTGCAGCGGTGTGGCGATCAGCAACAGATTGTGCACGCTATGGCAACGCAGCTGGCGCGTCTTTCGGACTGTCCGGTCGTGTGGTATAGCGCCGATGCCGATAACGATGACCTGCTGCCGCGCACGACGTACACGGCCGTGGGCGATGCCGCGCCGGTACACCAGCTGGCGCCGCAGATGCCGCCGCGGCTCTCGGCGTCCGCCTATGTGGGAACGCCGCTCGATGCCACCTATGGCGCCTCGGCGTTCTACGGCATATACCTGACCGTGCGCTCGGGTGACACCATGGTGCGCGCGGGCGATCCCGCCTCGGTGGTGGGGGTGTTCGCCATTGTCGCCGAGCCCGATGCGCTGACGCCCGAGGAGCGGACGCTTGCCGATGCCATCGTGAGCGAAGGCGAACTGGCGCTCGATCGCGCCCGCGCCATGGAGGCTCGCGAGGAAGCGGCGGTGCTCGCCAAAAACGAACAGCTGCGTGCCAACTTGCTGCGCTCCATCTCGCACGACTTGCGCACGCCGCTTACCAGTATTTCGGGTAATGCCGATGTGCTGCTCGACCAGGGCTCGACCGGCACGGCCGTGCTCGATGACCAGACACGCCGCGGCATGCTCCTATCCATTCGCTCGGACGCGCAATGGCTCAACGCCACCGTCGAGAATCTGCTCGCCATCACCAAGCTCGAGGGCGGCGGCATGCACCTGTCGACCACGCTCGAGCTCATGGACGATATCGTCGAGGAGGCGCTGCGTCACGTAAATCCGGCTGTGCGCGAGCATGACCTTAAGGTAGTGGCGTGCGATGAGCCGGCGCTCGTCAACGTCGACGCGCGCCTGATGGTGCAGCTGGTGGTCAATCTGGTGAACAACGCCATCGCCTATACGCCTGCGGGCTCGCATATCGTAATCTCGATTGGCGTCCATGATGGATGCGTGGCGTGCTCGGTTGCTGATGATGGCCCGGGCATTGCGCCCGAGGACCGCGAGCGAATCTTTGAGTCGTTCTACACCGCCAACCATGGCCTGGCCGACAGCTGCCGCAGTGTGGGCTTGGGGCTTTCGCTCTGCCGCTCCATTGCGCTGGCACATGGCGGTAGCATAGAGGTTACCGCGGCGGACCCTCACGGTTCGGTCTTTACGATTGAGCTTCCCGCCGCCGACGTTTCGTTTGATAAGGAGTAGCGCTGTGCCGAACTCTGCCGCAAAACCACTCATCTTGGTCGTTGAGGACGATCCCGCCGTCCGCAACCTTATCGTCGCCGCGCTCGAGGCGCACGGTTTGCGCCATATGGCTGTGGAGACCGCCCACGCCGCCATCGCCGCCGCTTCGTCGCAGGCGCCGAGCATTGTGCTGCTCGATCTGGGCCTGCCCGATATGGACGGCGTCAAGGTGGTGGAGTCGGTGCGCGCGTGGTCGGGCATGCCGATTATCGTGGTTTCGGCGCGCAGCGAGGACGCGGACAAGATCCGAGCGCTCGATGCCGGCGCCGATGACTACCTGACTAAGCCGTTTTCGGTCGAGGAGCTGCTCGCGCGCATTCGCACCACGCTCAGGCGCCTTTCGTATGCGCAGGCGGGCGGTGTTGTCTCCGAGGGCTCGTTCGATACCGGCGAGTTGCATATCGATTTTGATGCCGGCATCGCCACGATGGATGGCGAGGAGCTGCATCTGACGCCGATCGAGTATAAATTGCTCTGCTTGCTGGCGCACAACGCCGACAAGGTGCTGACGCACCAGTTTATCCTGCACGAGATTTGGGGCACGGCGACCAAGAGTGACCTGGCGAGCCTGCGCGTCTTTATGGGCACGTTGCGTAAGAAGATCGAGTCCGACCCCGCGCATCCGCGCTATATCCAAACGCACGTAGGCATTGGCTACCGCCTAGTCATCCAAGGCTAGATCGCCAACCACCATCCCAATATGAGTTGCGGTGAAATACGGTCTAAATTTGCCTAATTCCAGGCAAAACAGTCCGTATTCCACCGCAACTTTGTTATTTGCCCTTGGGCTTGCTGGCGTAGAACTTCTTCTTTTTGGGCTTGCCGGCGGGGGAGGGTTTGCCGGCAAAGTTGGACTTGCCGTTGCCGGCCTGCGCGTGCGCGGGTACTGCCACACGGGGCTTGCGGGCCTCGGGGTTGCGCAGTTCCTCGACGCGCTCAGCAATTTCCTCGGCGCTAAAGCCGACCTCGGCCATGGCGTCCTCGATGGGCAGGCGGCGCACGATATAGCAGTGGTGCACCTTCTGGTTGCGCGCGAAGTCCTCGGGGATGGTCTGCGCTGTAATGTCCTCCAGCACCACGCCCGCGCGGGCGAGCTTGCGCGTTTCGGGGCGGAAGCCGCGCAGGTTGCAGCTAAAGATGGCATGGCCGCCCTGCGCGAGCAGGCGCGATACGCCGGCCAAAAGCTCAATATGGTCGCGCTGGACATCCCAGGTGCGGCGGCCCATCTTGGACGAGTTCGAGAACGTGGGCGGGTCGACAAAGATCAGGTCCCAGCGGTTGCGCGTCTGGCGCTGGTCACGAATCCAGGCGAGCACGTCATCGCGCACAAAGTGATGCTGCGGCCCCACAAAGCCGTTCTGACGCATATTGCGCTCGGCCCAGTCCAAGTAGGTGTTGGAAAGGTCGACCGTCACGGTCTCCTCGACGCCGCCATCGGCCGCGTAGCAGGTGGCGGTGCCGGTGTAGGCAAACAGGTTGAGGAAACGGCGCGCCTGCTTGGCGTGCTCGCGCACCAGGTTGCGGGTGACGCGGTGATCCAAGAAGATGCCCACATCCAGATAGTCGTCAAAGTTGACGGCAAAGGTGAGCCCGCCCTCTTCGATGAGCGGCAGGCGACGACGCGCGATATTGGCGCGCTCACCCGAGCCGCCCTTGCCGGCGCCCTGCTTGCCGTACTGCGAGCCGCCGCGCGAACGCATGCGGGCCTTGGCGTGCACATGCTCGGCGGGAACATCTAGGATGCGCGGCGCGATGGCCAGAATGTCGAGCATACGGGCCTGGGCCAGTGCGGGGTCGATGGTCTTGGGCGCGGCGTATTCGGCGATGACGAGCCAGCGGCCCGGCGTCTGCGGGCAACCCTCGTACAGGTCGATAGCGGCGGAGTAGTCGGGCAGGTCGGCATCGTAGACGCGGTAGCAGCTCACGCCCTCGCGCCTGGCCCACTTGCGGCGCAGACGGGCATTCTTGCGCAGGCGGTTGGCGAACTGCTCGGACTCGGGGATGAGCACGGGCAGCGGCTTGCCGTCGCCCAGGTCGAGCATGGCGGCAGGCTCGGGCATGGGGACGTTGGCGGTTTCGTCTTGGGCATCCGCGGTCTGCTCCTCGGCATCTGCGCTGGTCGCAGCTTCGAATGTCGCGGCGGCGTGGTCGAGCGAGGGCCAAACCTCAATAGCCGCCTCCTCGTTATTGGGCATGACGGCGATGGAGCGCGCAGGCTCGGCATGGAGCGCGCGGGCCATAAGGCCATCGCGGGTGAGCGCGGCGACCGGTGCCGAAGCGAGCTCGGGCGCGCGGCGCAGCTCGCCGATGAGCGTCATGGCGTCGTGCATGAGCGAAAGCGGGGTTTCGGTCGTATCCGCGACCACGGCGGCGCCGGCGACAGCGCCCGCGTGGTCCAGTACGGTGGCGGACTTGGCGGCGCAAAAATCGACAAAGCGCTTGTAGCCGGCACATTTAACCATGCGCTCAGCGGTTTTGCGGGCGGCGGGGTCAACATCCACGGCCACGATGCGCGCCTGCCGCTCGCGCGCTGTCGCCTCGCGCTCGCGCGCCTCGGCAAGTAGCTGCTCCCACAGGGCGGCATCATGCAGCTGCCAGCCCTCAAAGCCCCAGCGCTCGCGCGCAGCACCAGGGGCGCGGTCGGTTAGGATATTCACTGCCTCCAGCAGCAGACCGCCGCCGGCGCACGAGGCGTCGACCAGCGTGGGCAGGGCTTCGTTCTCGTAATCGTCGGCCGTCAGCTCGCGCTCGCACAGCGCGGTCCAACCGACCTGCGCCAGCACCAGGGCGGCGTAGTCGGGGCGCAGCACGTGCGCGCCCTCGCCGGCACGGGTCGCTGCGGGCGGCAGGCGCTTGAACAGCGGGTCGCCCGAAAGATCCAGGCTTATGCTCGCGCGGCGCTGGCGCAGCGAAAGCAGTAGGTGAACATCGGGGTCGGCGGCATCGACATCGGCGCGACGGCCCGTGGTCTCGGCCAGACGGTCGCACAGCGCGTCCTTGGCGCGCAGGGCCGAGAAGCGCGTGTTACGCAGCTGCTCGGTCACGCCGCGGGCGGTGATGGCGATGGTGGCGCCGGGGCGGATGATGGTCTCCCAGGCGATGTCGTAAACGCTGTCGTACAGCCCATCGGCATCCTGTGCCTCAAAGCGCCCGAGCACCACAAACACACGGCTGGCCAGGCGCGACCACAGGCACGCGCGCAAGCCTTGCTCAAGCTCGCCCTCAAACGTGGCACGGCCCTTAAGGCGGCGGACATGCGAAAGCCCGAGGCGTTTAAGCTCGTCGGCGAGTGCGGACTCAAAGCCCTCGGGGCAGCTTGCGTAAAATTCCATGGGTGACCTCTCTGGTTGCGTCGCTCCATTATATGATGGATGCTTCGTTTGCCATCGCCCTCGAAAGGAACCCATATGATTGATGCGTGCCCCGATTCCGCCGTGCTCTTTTTTGACGTGGACGGCACGCTGACGTCGTTCGATCCCGACGATATGACCGATAAGGACTTTTCGGCGGTTCGCCCTTCGCAGACGGTGGTTGAGGCGTTCCATGCACTGCGCGATGCGGGGCACAAGGCGTTTATCTGCACGGGTCGTCCCCTGTGGCTCATCGCGGACAGTTTGCGTGCGCTCGACCCCGCGGGCGTCGTTGCCATGGCGGGGGCCACGCTCGAGGTCGAGGGCCGCGTGGCACACGAGGACTGCATTGACGAGGACATTGTTGAGGAGCTCGCGCGTCGCATTACTGTGGCGGGCGGCGAGGCGTTGTTCGAGACGAACGGTGCCACCTATTCACTTGAGCCAGTTGGTGTCGAACAGTCATTTCTGCTAGGCGCCGGCGTGGTGCATGGCGTTGATCAGATGCGCGTCGATGGGCATTTGCGCGTAGGCAAGGTGTGCATTAACGCGTGCGACCTAGCTCGCGTAGCCAACGACGATGGCTTTATCGAGCGCGAGTTTGAGCTGTGCAACACCGGTGGTCAGAATCGCGAGCTGAGCCCCAAGGGCATCGACAAGGGCGTGGGCGTGGCGCGAGCGCTGGAATACCTGGGTCGCACCGGCAACGCGCGCACCTTTGGCTTTGGCGATTCCGGCAACGATCTGGGTATGCTCGCCGCCGTCGAGACGGCTGTAGCCATGGGCAACGCCATGCCCGAGGTCAAGGCAGTCGCCGACTACGTGACCGACGATGTCGCACACGATGGCACCGTCACAGCGATGCAACATTTCGGCCTCATCTAATGAATCTCGCCTTCTGACGTTTGCTCAAACTGCGACTCTTTGCTTTTGCATGCTCAATCGATTTATCAATCCAAACACTGAGGTGTTTATACCGTTCGCCGAGAAGATAAAAACCCGCAGTTCACGCCTTGATAAACGTAGGTAAAGTGTTTAGCAGTTTATCGGCCGTATGCTAACGAAAGGAATCAGGCAGATGGCAATCAAGGTGTTCGCTGACGGTGCAAATCTCGAGGGCATGCTCGACATGTACGAGAACGGCAACGTTCAGGGTTTCACGACCAACCCGTCCCTTATGAAAAAGGGCGGCGTGACGGATTACCGCGCGTTTGCCAAGGAGGTCCTGGCCCACATCACCGATGTGTCCGTGTCGTTTGAGGTCTTTGCCGACGACGTCGAGACCATGGAGGTCGAGGCCCGCGAGATCGCTACCTGGGCGGATAACGTCTACGTCAAGATTCCGTGCGTGACCACCAAGGGTGAGTCCACCGCCGTGCTAGTGCGCAAGCTTTCGGCCGACGGCATCAAGGTCAACGTCACCACCATCTTTACGCCTACGCAGGTCGACGAGATGGTCGAGGCCGTTGATGCCGAGACACCGTCCATCATCTCGCTCTTTGCCGGCCGCATCGCCGATACCGGCGTCGACCCCATTCCGTTTATGACGGAGTCGGTCAAGAAGGCCGCCGCCAAGCCCAACTGCGAGGTCCTGTGGGCATCCACGCGTGAGCTTATCAATATTTACCAGGCGGAAGGATGCGGTTGCCAGATCATCACGGTGCCCAACAGCATCCTGGCCAAGCGTAAGAACATCGGCCGTGACCCGTACGAGGTCTCGCTCGATACCGTGCGCGGTTTTGCCAAGGATATCGCCTCGCTCGGTTTCCATATCCTGCCGTAACGCGAACGCTGGCTACATCGCGGGTTGTTCGCCCCGGCCTTTCCTTTCCCTATCGCTCACGCGCTTCGCGAGGGTCGCGCTAGGCAAAGGAAAGGCCGGGGCTGCCGACACGAACTTGCCGGTAGGTTGGTGATAGGCTTCCATATCCTGCCGTGGACAAAGGTACCCCCGCCTGCGCCGTGCAAAATTGAGAGTATTCAGCAAGGTAAAGGCTTTTACCAGCTGGGTGAAGCATGGAACAGCCCCCGTTTTGGCTCTGATGACGCTAAAACGGGGGCTGTTTCTTGCTTTTTCGTCTCTGAGGGGCATCCGGAACGGTGGAATTTGCAGAATACTCGCGATTTTGCACGTCGCGAGAGGGGGGACCCTTGCTTTGGCGGTTTACTTCCCCTGCACCATGGTGAGGGAGATCTTCTTGCGGTCGCGATCGACCTTTTCAACCCACACCTTGACCGTGTCACCGACGCGCACCACGTCGCTGGGGTGCTTGACGAAGCGGTTGGCCAGCTTGGAGATGTGGACGAGGCCGTCCTGGTGCACGCCCACGTCGACGAAGGCGCCAAAGTCCACAACGTTGCGCACCGTGCCCTTGAGTTCCATGCCGGGCTCCAGGTCGTCGATCGAAAGCGCCGAGCGGCTAAAGACCACCTCGGGCGCGTCGTCGCGCGGGTCGCGGCCGGGCTTCTTGAGCTCGTTGACGATGTCGATGAGCGTTAAGGTGCCGCAGTCCAGGTCGCTTGCCAGCGCCGAGATGCTGCCCAGGCGGCGCTCGATATCGGGCACGCCGCCGCGGCTGAGCTCGCTTGCCGCAACGCCGGCGCGCTCCAGGACGGCCGTGGCCACCTCGTAGCTTTCGGGGTGGACGCTTGTCGCGTCGAGCGGGTTCTTGCCGCCGCTGATGCGCAGGAAACCTGCGGCGTTGAGGTACGCCTTGGGTCCCAGCTTGGGGACCTTCTTGAGCTGGCGGCGATCGGTAAAGGCGCCGTTTTCCTCGCGGTAGGCCACGATGTTTTTGGCTACGCTCGGCGTAATGCCCGACACGTAGCCCAGCAGGCTTGCGCTCGCGGTGTTGACGTCGACGCCCACACGGTTGACGACGTCTTCCACCACGTGGCCCAGGGTGCGCGAAAGCTCGGCCTGGTCAAGGTCGTGCTGGTACTGGCCAACGCCGATGGACTGGGGCGGAATCTTGACGAGCTCTGCCAGCGGGTCTTGCAGACGGCGGCCCAGGCTCATGGCGCCACGTACGGTGACGTCCAGGTCGGGATATTCCTGGCTGGCGAGCTCGGAGGCGGAGTACACCGACGCGCCGGCCTCGTTGACGATGGTGTAACGAAGGCTGGGCGCCTGCTCGGTAATGAACTCCGAGACGACTTCCTCGGTCTCGCGGCTGGCGGTGCCGTTGCCGATGACGATGGTGTTGACGCCGTCCTTCTTGACGAGGCGGGCGAGCTCGCGCTTGGTGCCGGCGACGTCGTGGCGCGGCTTGGTGGGATAGACCACGCCGTGGTCGAGTAGCTTGCCGGTCTCGTCCATGACGGCGACCTTGCAGCCGGTGCGGTAGCCCGGATCGAGCGCGAGCACGCGGGCGCCGCGCACGGGGCGTGCCGAGAGCAGGCCTTCGAGATTCTTGGCAAAGACGTTGATGGCCTCGGTCTGGGCGCGGACGGTGAGTTTGGCGCGTGCCTCGCGCTCCAGCGAGGGGGCCATGAGGCGCTTGTAACCGTCAGCGATAGCGGCGTCAAAGACGGGCGCAAAGACGCCCTGGCGACGGGGCCAGCGGCTGCCGAGGCGCGCCGTGGCGGCGGCACCGTCGACGTTCACGCGTACGCGGAGCTTGCCCTCGCGCTCGCCGCGGTCGATAGCCAGCACGCGGTGGTTGGGGATGCGGCGCAGCGGTTCGTCATAGCTGTAGTACGGCTCGTAGGGGGTCTTCTCGGCGGGGTCGGTGGCCTCAACGACGATGTCGGCGGTGTTTTGCGTAAAGGCGCGCAGATCGGCGACGTTCTCGGGGTCCTCGGCCACCGTCTCGGCCACGATGTCGGCGGCGCCGGCGAGCGCCTTTTCGGGCGTGTCGAAGCCGGCCTCCTCGTTGACGTATGCCGCGGCGGCGTCGAGCGCGCTGCCCTTGGCCGAGGCCTGCATGATGATCATATTGGCGAGCGGCTCGAGTCCCGCCTCGCGGGCCTTCTGTGCTCGGGTCATGCGCTTTTTGCGGTAGGGTTTGTAGAGGTCCTCGACGCGCTGGAGCTGCGTGGCCTCGCGAATCTGCTGCTCAAGCTCGGGCGTGAGCTTGCCCTGCGCGTCGATGAGCAGGATGACGTCCTCTTTGCGCTGCTCAAGATTGCGCAGGTAGGACAGGCGCTCGTCGAGCGCGCGCAGGGCGACGTCATCCATGCCGCCGGTGGCCTCTTTACGGTAGCGCGAGATAAAGGGGATGGTGTTGCCCTCGTCGATGAGCTTGACGGCTGCCTCGACGTTGGCGGCCTTAAGGTTGAGCTCGCGCGCGAGCTGGGCGATAAGATCCATGGGACTCCTTGCGTTTAAGGTGCGTTTGCAGCACAGAGCTACCAAGGATACCACCCGTCCCAAAAGACTGTTTTGGGGCCGCGCCATGAAAGCGGCCTATCTACTACGTTTGAACCGTGTGGGTCGACCATCCCCCGGTTTTCCGAAAAGTGGCAAGCCGTTTACCTGCGGTTTTTATTCCGCGAAATTTGGCATGGTTGAGGGCGATCGGTTAAACGTAGTAGATAGGCCGCTTTCGTGGCGAACGAATCAAGCTGAGGTGCAAAAAGGCCCCCATCTCAGAAAAATCGTCAGCGAAGTAGCAAAAAGCCCCGCGGGCAGCTGCTCGCGGGGCAAAGAAGAGGGGCTTATTTGTGGCGGACCGAGGGGCTCGGCATGGGGTTTCTGTCGCGGCCGCTCTTAAGGCGTTACAGCTCGACGAGCTGGCCGGTCTCGGCGGCCTCCTTGACGGCGTTGAGAAGCGTGAGCGTCTTGACGTTGTCGGCCGGCGTCACGACGGGCTCGACCTCGCGGCGGACGACCTTCACAAAGTGCTTGAGCTGCATCTTGTGGGGAAGCGCCGGGTCGACGGCCGGAATCTCCATCTGCAGCGGCTTGTGCCAGTTGGAGGCGCCGTCGTAGGAGAACTGGTGCAGGCGGGGCAGCGACAGGGCGCCCTTGGTGCCACCGATAAAGTAGGCGTCGGCGTCGAAGGGGCGGTACTGCGGGTCCTCGCGAGCAGTCGCCTCCCAGTTCCAGGGGCTGGCGGTGGCATCGGAGATGGTCATGCTCGCGAGCGCGCCATCGGCAAAACGGACGTTGACCACGGCGGAGTCCTCGGTCTCAAAACCGCGGGCGGCGCTGGACTGCATACCCTGGACGGCAACGGGCTCGCCCAGCAGATAGCGGAGCAGGTCGACGTCGTGAACCAGGTTAACCAGGATCGGGCCGGCACCCTTCTTGCGGCGCCACTCGACATCGAAATACTCGTCATTCTTATAGATCATGTAGTGGAAGCTCGACACGGTGAGCTTGCCCAGCTCGCCAGACTCGATGATCTCCTTGGCCTTGTTGACGAAGGGGTTGTGGCGACGGTGCTGACCCACGAGCACGGGCACACCGGCGTTCTCGGCCTCGGCGGCGAAGGCCTGGGCATCCTCGAGATCGTTGGAGATCGGCTTTTCGACCAGCGGCACGATGTTGCGCTTGATGGCCTCGCGGGCAACGCCCAGGTGCAGGTCGTTGGGGGTGGCGATGATGACGGCCTCGGGCTTGACCTCGTCCATCATCTGGGCGGGATCGGTGAAGAACGGCACGCCGGCGGCCTCGGCCGTGGCGCGGGCGCCCTCAAAGGCGTCGGCGATGGCGACGAGCTCGGCCTCGGGCTCCTCGGTGACAAAGCGGATGTGGTTGCGGCCCATGGCGCCGGCGCCGATAACGGCAATGCGGACGGGGTTGAGCTCAGACATTTCGACTCCTTAATGCTGGTGGCTGGTGAATGTGACAAAGGGACAGTCCCTTTGTCACATCGGTAAAACTAGGCGGACTTCTTCTTGCTGTCGGAAACCATCATGTAGACGGTGAGCACGACGGCGATGGCGGCGATCACGATGGCGCCGTAGAAGGACTGCTGATAGGCGGCGCTGCCGGCCTCGGCGTGATACAGCACGGCAGTGATGGGCTGGCTGATCCAGGTAGAAGCGGCGTAGCCCAGGAACATGATGCCGTAGTTGACGCCGATGTTGCTGGTGCCAAAGGCGCCACCGGTGAGCGGCGGGTAGATGACGAGCAGGGCGCCAAAGCTAAAGCCGAGCAGGGCGAGCGCCACAAAGAACATGCTCTGCGTAAAGCTCATCGACATGATGACGAGTGCGACGATGGTGACGACCAGGCTGATGAGCAGCGACTTGTAGGCGCCGAGCTTGTCGATGATCTGGCCAAAGGACAGACGGCCGACCAGGTTGGCGCAGGTGTTGACGGAGACCACCACGCCGCCGAGGGCGACGGCCGCGGCGCTCGTGGGGTCGGCGAAGAGCTGGACGGCGGCGATGGAGGCAACCTTGCCCACGAGCAGGGTGCCCGCGGTGGCGGCAAAGGCGAAGGTGACGATGAGGACCCAGAAGCGCGGGGTCTTGACCATCTCGCCCGGGGTGAGGTCGCCGAAGGTGCCGGCGTGCGCGCCGCCCTTGGGGGCCTCGAAGCCCTCGGGCAGCCAGCCGGCCTCGGGGGCCTTCAGGAACAGGGCGGAGGCGGCGATCATCACAAAGAAGATGACGCCGAGTGCCTTAAGGGCGCCAAAGATGCCCAGGCTCGGGATAAGCAGCGAGGCGAGCACCGGGGACAGCACGGCGGGGCCGGCGGTCGAAGCGGCCAGGGTGATGCCGGAGGCGAGGCCCTTCTTGTCGATGAACCACTTTTGGCCCGTGGTGAGCGCGGGGTTGTAGCCCAGGCCGTTGCCGATGGCGGCGACGAGCGAGAACCACAGGTAGAACTGCCACGGCTCGGTGACGGTGCCAGACATGAACCAGCCCAGGCCGTAGCACACGGCGGCGGCGATCACGACGTTGCGGGGGCCGATCTTATCGGAGATGCGGCCGGCGAAGATGCCCGTCACGGCCATGATGGTCTGAAAGACCGGGAAAGCCCAGGTAAGGGCGCTGGACCACTCGGGGTAGACGGCGAGCAGGTTCTTGCTCACGACGGAATACAGCGCGATGGAGCTGATGAAGAACATGGTGACGCACGCGGCGGAAAGCACGACGGCGCGACCCTTGTTGGAGTTGGTGGAAGCCATTGGACTCTTTCTAATCGATGCGCAGGGAGGGGCGGGCATCACCGCGAGCCTCCCTGTCGGGCTGGTTTACTGGTCGGTCGGCTTGGCGACGCCGGACTCGTCAGACCAAAGCTCGACACCCTTGTTCTTGAGGTAGTTGTCGGCAAAGGCTCGGCGGCCGCCGGGCTTGGCGGTGAGATCGCCCATCATGTTGGAGAAGCCGCCATCGACCTTGATGGCGTCGCCGGTGGTAAAGTCCGAGCGCCTGGACGCCAGGAACATGACGGCGTTGGCGATATCGCTGACCTCGCCGATGCGGCGCGTAGCGATAAGGCGGCTGCGGCTCTTCTCGACCTCGGGGTCAGCGTAAAAGCTCGCCGACATGGGGGTCTTGACAAAGCAGGGCTCGACGCAGTTGGAGCGCACGCCGTAGGGGCCCCACTCGGCGGCCAGCATCTTGGACATCATGTTGACGCCCGCCTTGGTGGAGCTGTACACGCCCGAGAACGTCTCGGGAGAGTGGCTGGCAACGGTCGAGATGTGCACCAGACGACCCTGGCCGGCCTTGATCATCTCGCGACCAAAGCGCTGCGAAGTGATGAAGTAGCCGGTGAGGTTGACGTTGATGACCTCGTTCCAGTCGGAGAGCGGCAGGTCTTCCATGGCTGCGAAGCGCAGGATGCCGGCGGTGTTGACAAGGACGTCGACGCGGCCGAAGTCGGCGATGGTGGCGTCGACGGCGGCCTGAACCTCGGTCTCGTCGGTGGCGTTCATCTTGTAACCCTCGGCGTGGATGCCAAACTCGGCGGCGAGGTCGGCAGCTGCGGCCTTGACCTTTTCCTCGTCCAGATCGAGCAGGACGACGTTGGCGCCGTTGCGGGCGAACTCGCGGCAAATCTCGGTGCCCATGCCGCCGAGTGCGCCGGTCACGGCGCAGACATCGCCCTCGAGCTTAAGCCAATTGCTCATAGGAACTTCCCTTCTTGTGCCTCCCAGTGGGTCGCTCCCATTAACCGACCCACGTGGTTTTCGCTGGTTATCGTATGCTTAGCGTTCGCGCAGGTGAATTGCATATTTGTTAGAATGGCGTTAACCGTAGGTTTACACTGTGCATTGAGGTTTGTTCTCAATTGAGCGTGTGACCTGCGAAAACGACCCCCTGCGGCGCTGTGGGCCCGCGCGTGCGAAAACGGGAGATTGACGTGTACGATCGACGACTTGACGCTATTTCGGCCGCCGCGGAGCTGGGAAGTTTCTCGCGTGCCGCGGCAAAGCTGCGCGTGTCGACCCCGGCGCTCGTCAAACAGGTGTCGGGGTTCGAGGCCGAGTTTGGCATCACGTTGTTCGAGCGCTCGCACTCGGGCGTCAAGGTGACGCCGGCGGGCGCGCTGTTGGTGGACGACGCGCGCTCGATCATGCGCCAATCCGAGGATGCGTTGCGCCGCGCCCGGCGAGCGGCGGGCGATGGCGGTGCGGTGCGCCTGGGCGTATCGATGATGTGCCCGGGGCGCCACACGCTCGCGCTGTGGCCGCAGGTGCACGACATGGAGCCGCGCTTGCGTTTTGAGATTGTGCCGGTGGGGGACCTTTACGATGAGCGCGAGACCGTCATGCGCAGTCTGGGGCGCGAGGTGGATGTGGTGCAGTCGAGTTTTTCGACCCCGCGCTGGGGTGATGCCTGCCAAAAGCTCCGCATTGTCAACGTGCCGTTTTATATCGACCTGCCGCGCACGAGCCCGCTGGCACGCAAGAACCGTATTTCGATCGCCGACTTGGAGGGTATGCGTCTGCGCGTACTGCGCCACGGCAACGACGCCATGGACAGCCTGCGCATCGACCTTTTGGCCGACGGCGGCGTGGACGTGATCGACGTGGACAGCTTTGACTTTGCGCTCTTTAACGATGCGGAGGAAAAGGGCGACGCGGTGCTCACCTGCGGAGCGTGGTCGGGTGTGCACCCGGCTTTTGTGGGCGTGCCGTTCCTATGCGGGCGAGAGGTGCCGGTCTTTTTGCACTATCCGCTCGAGCCAACCCTCCAAGTACAAAAATTCGTCAACGCCATGGCCCAACTCCTCAACTAGCTCATTTCGCGCGGGTAGTCTTTTTGGGACGGGGCTTTTTTAGCTACTTTCGCCGCCCTGCCTGCGCACCCTCAAAGTAGTTAAAAAGCCCCGTCCCAAAAAGACTAACAAAACGAGGCCCTGGCCAAACGGCCAGGGCCTCACTAACCTTTATTCCGTTTTAAACAACGGGCTGATTGCGCGCAGGAGGGTGCCCCGGGGCGGCGGGGTATTTCCTCCGCGCGCAGTTTCGCAGCGAAGCGAGAATGTTTGAGCACGGAGGAATTACCCCGACGCCCCGGGGCACCCTCCGTCAGTAACCGGTCCTACTCGAGCTCAAACGCACCGGTATACAGCTGGTAGTAGTACCCGCGCTTGGCGATCAGCTCGTCGTGGTTGCCGCGCTCGATGATGCGACCGTGGTCCAGGCAGATGATCGCGTCGGAGTTGCGCACGGTGGACAGGCGATGCGCGATGACAAATGTCGTGCGGCCCTCCATGAGCTTGTCCATACCCGCCTGCACGATAGCCTCGGTGCGGGTGTCGATGGAGCTCGTGGCCTCGTCCAGAATCATTGCCGGTGGATCGGCGACGGCGGCACGCGCGATCGAGATCAGCTGGCGCTGGCCCTGCGACAGCTGAGCGCCGTTGCCGGTGAGCATGGTGTCGTAGCCGTCGGGCAGGCGGGTGATAAAGTCGTCCGCGCCCGCGAGCTTGGCAGCCGCGATGCACTCCTCGTCGGTGGCACTCAGGTTGCCGTAGCGGATGTTGTCCATCACGGTGCCGGTGAACAGGTTCACGTCCTGCAGCACCACGCCCAGCGAGCGGCGCAGATCTGCCTTGCGGATCTTGTTGACGTTGATGCCGTCGTAGCGGATCTTGCCGTCGGCAATGTCGTAGAAGCGGTTGATGAGGTTGGTGATGGTCGTCTTACCGGCACCGGTGGCACCGACAAACGCGACCTTCTGGCCCGGCTTGGCAAACACGGACACGCCGTGCAGCACCTCGTGGTCGGGCGTGTAGCCAAAGTCGACGTTGTCCATGACCAGGTCGCCGCGCAGCGGTACGTACTCGATCTCGCCGGTTGCACGGTGCGGATGCTTCCATGCCCACATGCCAGTGTGGTGGTCAGCCTCCTCGAGCTGCCAGGTGTCGGGGTTGACCTGCGCGTTGACGAGTGTCACGTAGCCTTCGTCGGCCTCGGGCTCCTCATCGATGAGCTCAAAGATGCGGTCGGCGCCGGCCAGACCCATGACCACGGCGTTGATCTGCTGCGAGATCTGGCCGATCTGTCCGCAGAACTGCTTGGTCATGTTGAGGAACGGCACCACGACGGCGATGGATAGCGCCATGCCCGAGATGCTCAGGTTGGGCACGCCCAGCGCCAGGAAAATGCCGCCGGCAAGGGCCACCAGCACGTAGAGCAAGTTGCCCAGGTTCATAAGGATGGGCATGAGGATGTTGGCGTACATGTTGGCCTTCTGGGAGACTTCGAAGAGCTTTTCGTTGCGCTCGTCAAAATCGGCCTCGGCGGCAGACTCGTGGCAGAATGCCTTGACGACCTTCTGGCCGTTCATGACTTCCTCGATATGGCCCTCGACCACGCCGAGCTCGGTCTGCTGCGCAATGAAGAAGCGCGCGGAGTTGGAGCCGAGCAGCTTGGTCATAAAGGTCATAAAGGCGACGCCGGCGATGATGACCAGGCACATCCACACGCTGTAGTACAGCATGATAAAGAACACCGTGACGATGATGATGATCGTCATGAGCAGGTTGGGCAGCGACTGGCTGATCATCTGACGTAGCGTGTCGATGTCGTTGGTGTAGTGGCTCATGATATCGCCGCGCTGGTGCGTGTCGAAGTAGCGGATCGGCAGGTCCTGCATGCGGTTGAACATCATCTCGCGCAGCTTCTCGAGCGAGCCCTGCGTGACGATAGCCATGGCGCGGTTCCAGAAGAGCGAGGACAGGACGCCGACGCCGTAGATGCAGGCGAGGGTGGTCACGAGCTGTGCGATTTTGGGCTGCGCGGCTTCCCAATCGCCCGACTGCCACGATTCGCTAATAATTTGCAGGGCGCTCTGCAGGAAGGTCGCGCCGATGGAGTTGATGATGGCGCAGAGCACCACGCCGGCGACGACGAGGGGCAAAAGCACAGGATAGAAGCCAAAGAGCGTCTTGATGAGGCGCGACATGGTGCCGCCCTTGCGGTTGAGCGCGCGCTCGGCGGTCGTTGCCTTACTCATGTGCCTCGCCTCCTTCCTGGGTCTGAGCTTGCGTTGCGGATGCCTCGGTGTCGGCCTCGACGGCCCCTTCGCCCTCGGCAGACATCTTGTTTTGAGAGGTAAAGGTCTCGCGGTAGATCTCGCTCGTCTTGAGCAGCTCTTCGTGGTTGCCGATCTGTGCGATGCGGCCGCCCTCCATGACAATGATGCGGTCTGCGTCCTGCACGGAGCTGATGCGCTGGGCGATGATGATCTTGGTCGTGTTGGGCAGATAGCTTGCCAGCCCTGCGCGGATCTTAGCGTCGGTCTTGGTGTCGACGGCGCTGGTGGAGTCGTCCAGGATCAAGATCTTGGGGCGACGCAGCAGGGCGCGTGCAATGCACAGGCGCTGCTTCTGACCGCCGGAAACATTGGAGCCGCCCTGTTCGATCCAGGTGTCGTAGCCCTTGGGGAAGCCGTCGACAAACTCATCGGCGCAGGCCAGATGTGCCGCCTCGCGGACTTCCTCGTCGGTGGCGTTCGGGTCGCCCCAGCGCAGATTCTCGGCGATGGTGCCGCTAAACAGCACGTTTTTCTGCAGCACCATGGCGACCTGGTGGCGCAGTGCGTCCAGGTCGTAGTCGCGCACGTCCACGCCGCCCACGCGCACAGCGCCTTCGGTGGTGTCGTACAGGCGGGCGATGAGGTTAACGAGCGTGGACTTGGCCGAGCCGGTGCCGCCGATGATGCCGATGGTCTCGCCGCTCGTAATGTGCAGGTCGATATCGTCGAGCGCCTGGCGCTTCGCATGCTTGGAATACTTAAAACTCACGTGGTCAAAGTCGATGGAACCGTCGGCAACCTCGAGCACGGGCTCGGCGGGATCGGCGATCGTGGGCTCGGCGGCCAGCACCTCGGCAATGCGGTGTGCCGATTCGTCGGCCATGGTCACCATGACAAAGATCATCGACAGCTGCATCAGGCTCATGAGAATCTGGAAACCATAGGTAAAGGTCGAGGAGAGCTGGCCCACGTCGAACAGCGTGCCCTGGCTCGTGATGATGAGCTTGGAGCCCAGGTAGATGATGACGACAAACGCGCCGTTGACGCAGATGTTCATCATGGGGTTGTTAAAGGCGAGCAGCTTCTCGGCGCGGGTGAAGTCCGTCTGGACATCGCGCGCGGCGGCCGCGAACTTCTCCTTCTCAAAGTCTTCGCGTACGTAGCTCTTAACCACGCGCATGCCGGTGACGTTTTCCTCGACGGACTCGTTAAGGGCATCGTACTTGTGGAACACGCGCGAGAAGATGGGGCGCACCTTAAAGATGATAAAGAACAGCCCAAAGCCCAGCAGCGGAATGATGACCAGGTAGACCATGGCAACGCTGCCGCCCATGATAAATGCCATGGTAAAGGCGAAGATCAATACCAGCGGCGCGCGCACGGCGATACGGATGATCATCATAAAGGCCTGCTGCACGTTGTTGATGTCGGTGGTCAGGCGCGTGACGAGCGAGGAGCTCGAGAACTCATCGATGTTGGCAAAGCTGAACGTCTGGATTTTGTAGAACAGGTCGTGACGCAGGTTCTTGGCGAAGCCGCAGCTCGCATGGCTGCAGGTGACGCCTGCCGCGGCGCCAAAAGCAAGCGATGTCAGCGCGATGAGCACCAAAAGGCCCGCGGTGGGAAGCATCTCGGCTACGGTGGCGCCGTCTTTGATAGCGTCGATCAGGTTGGCGGTGATAAATGGAATCAGCATCTCGCAGAGCACCTCGCCAAGCACGAGCAGCGGCGTGGCAACAGTGACTTTCATATAGTCGCGGATGCTTCCCATGAGGGTTTTAATCATCCAGTTCCTCCCAGGTTACGCGGATTTTATCGAGCATTTCGGCGAGGTCCTCGCGCTCGTCATGGGTGAGCGCGCTAAAGGCCTGCTCTCTAAAGCGAATGCGGGCTGCCTGGTCGATGCGGGCGTTTTCCCGGCCGGTTTCGGTCAGGCGAATGGTGAGCTGCCGTCGATCCTTGGGGTTACGGCTGCGCTCGATGAGGCCGTTGAGCTCGAGCTTGGACAGGATCTCGGAAAGCGATCCCGGCTTGAGGTCGAAGTGCATGCCGAGCTCCTGCTGCGACATCTCGCCGCCGGGTTGCTTGGCCAGCAGGCAGATGATGGGCGCCTTGCCGGACACGCCTCCGCCATGAAAATGCATGTAATGGCCGCAAAAGCCCAGGCCGCTCAGGATGCGCTTGGCGAGTTTGTCTTCTGAGCTAACCGCTTCGGGTGCATCCGCCGGCTGTGACGGGTCGCCGCCGGGCTCGTGCGAACAAAGGTTAAGAGGTTCATCGCACATGAATTAGTTTTGCTCCTTTCTTTAGTTAGGTAGTGGAATTGTTTTGTGCCTAACCAATTTAGGAGCACGGTAAATAAATGTCAAGGTACCAAACTTATTATGTTCGAGCGGCACTTAGGGACGTTCCTTATGTGCCGGCATTTGGGGACACTCCTTGTGTCGACTAGTCATTTAAGAACGTCCCCAACGACTAACTTCCTCCTTCCCGTAACCTTTCCGCAACAATTCGTCCTCTGCGGTGCCAGCGCCCGTTCACAACGTCCCCTGCGCTACACTTAGTCGCACTGTGGCGCTGCTGCGCCGCGCCCGAAACAAGGGAGACCCTCATGAAGAACACTCAGCTGCTGCTGATCAACGATATGTGCGGCTACGGCAAGGTCGCGCTTTCCGCCATGCTGCCGGTGCTGTCGCACATGGGTTACCGTATCCACAATCTGCCGACGGCACTTGTGTCCGACACGCTCAACTACCCCAAGTTCTACATCCACGACACCACGGAGTACGTGCGTCAGAGTCTTGCCATCTGGGAGGAGCTCGGCTTTGAGTTCGACGCCATCTCGACCGGCTTTATCGTGACCGAGGAAGAGACGCGCATCATCTCGGACTTTTGCCACCGCCGCGCGCAAAAGGGCACCAAGGTGTTCGTTGATCCCATCATGGGCGACAACGGCAAGCTCTATGCCGGTGTGCCCGAGTCGACGATCGGTCTCATGAGGCACCTGCTCGAGTGCGCCGATTATGCGGTTCCCAATTACACCGAGGCCTGTCTGCTCACCGATACGCCTATCGCCGAGCAAATTACGCCCGATGAGGCCCGCGCCCTTGTGAACGCCGTGCGCGAGCTGGGTGCCAAGTCGGTGGTCATTACGAGCGCCGTGGTCAATGGCACGAACGCGGTTATCGGTTACGACCATGTGGCGGGGGAGTACTTCACGATTCCCTTTGAGCTCATTCCGGTCTATTTCCCGGGCACGGGCGACACGTTCTCGGCGGTGCTCGTCGGCCGCGTTATGGCCGGTTGGAGCCTGCAGCGTGCGACGAGCGATGCCATGCGCGTGGTAGCGGAGCTTATCGAGCGCAATGCCGACCAGGAGGATAAGTCCGCCGGCCTTCCCATCGAGGCCTGCCTGGATGTGATTGACCATGAGTAATGCTGATGAGGGCGGCGTCAAGCCTGCGGGCGAGAACAAGCCGCTCGGCGCGCCGCGTGGCAAGCGTCCGCGTATCCGCGTGAGCTGCGTGGACCAGCTGGGTGCGTGCCGCTGCCACCATGGTCACAAGCCGGGCGACGTCTTTGACTTCGACCGAGACCGCGGCAAGATGTGCGCTATGGCCTGCCATGTGGGCTTTCCCTATATCGATATCCTGCGCTATGGCGGAACCGTGCCTGGCAATGAGCCCGGTACGGCAAAGTTCTGCTGCCCCGAGGTCGACACGTTGAACGTCTGGCTTGCCGAGATCGTCGAAGAGTAGGCGAGCGAGGATTTTCTCCCACCGAGATAATGAGCGTGGATTTTCTCCCGTTTTAAGCGCGCTTGAACGCTCAAAGTGGGAGAAAGTCCACGCTCGATTTGTATGCGGGAATCCCGACCTCGCTTACGCCTAGGCCTTATCGTCTATATTCTATATGCGAGTAAGGTCAAATTTCTGCATTTCATCCGATTTAGGCGCTAAAAATCTCTGCATTTCATCGATAATAGTCGATATAAATATCTGCATTTCATTTATCGGGGCGATGGGAGAGCTTATGTTGCGCAGGAAAATCGCTGATGAGCTTGATTGTTGGCAGAGATCCATTGAACGAAAGGCGTTGTTCGTCACGGGTTCTCGCCAAATCGGTAAGAGCTACTCGATTCGCGAGTTCGGTAAGTCAAACTACGCAACCTATATCGAGCTCAATCTCGCGGAAAACCGCCAGGCAAAAGACGTCCTTCTCGGGGCGAGGGATGCTGATGACTTCATCAGCAGGGTGACGCTTCTCACGGGCAAGTCGATAGCGCCGGGCAAAACTCTCGTATTTATCGATGAGGTGCAGGAGGCGCCGGACATCATGACGATGGCCAAGTTCCTTGTCGAGGACGGCCGTTGTCGCTGGGCATTCTCGGGATCCATGCTTGGGACCCAATTCAAGGGCGTCAGGTCTTATCCCGTGGGGTACGTCCATGAGCTCAGGATGTTCCCGCTGGATTTTGAGGAGTTCAGCTGGGCGATTGGGGTGAGCGAAGAGGCGAGGCGCTCGATTCGCGATGCGTGCCGCAACGAGACGCCGGTTCCTGGTTATATTCACGACGCAATGATGGCAAACTTTAGGACCTATATCGTCGTTGGCGGTATGCCGGAGGTCGTGCAGCGATTCCTCGACACGCAGGGTGATCTGGCGTCCGTCCACCAGCTTCAGTCCGAGCTGAACGGGCAATACCGTCGGGATATCTCAAAATACGCGAACGGACGCGCGCTCCAGGTGCAGAGCATCTTCGACCAACTGCCCGTCATGTTGGAGGGCGAGAACAAGCGTTTCGTGCTCAACTCCATAGATCCCAAGGCGCATTACGAGAAATACCAGCGAGATTTTGTCTGGCTTGTCGATGCCGGCGTCGCTCTCAAGACCGACATCGTGACCGAGCCCAAGTCCCCACTGCTTAAGACGGCACGGCCGTCCCAGTTCAAGCTGTACCAGTCCGATACCGGGATGCTGATGGCCCGATATCCCATCGGGGTCGCCCAGGCGGCGTACCTCGACAGCAAGGAGCCCAACCTCGGCGGCGTGTACGAAAACGTGGTGGCTCAGCAGCTGGCTGCCCAAAATCGCCAGCTTTACTACTATCAGACAAAAAAGCGCGGTGAAGTGGACTTTGTGGTTGACGGACCGGATGGAACGGCTGTTCCGATCGAGGTTAAATCGGGCTCCTATTACCATGCACACGCCGCGTTGAACCATGTGCTTGAAACGGCCGAGTATGGCGTAAAGCGTGGGATTGTTTTCTCGAGAGGCAACGTTGAGCGCAACGGCGCTGTTCTCTATCTGCCTCTGTATGCGACTTGGACCCTTCCGGATGTTTTGGGCGACTCCCGTGTCGAGGGGATAAAGCTGGAGGTCAAACCTGTCTAGGAATGTGACAAATGGACAGTCCCTTTGTCACATTGAGCTCGTCGGTGAGTATCGAGCGAGGATTTTCTGCCGTCGAAATATCGAGCGTGGATTATCTCCCGTTTTTGGAGCTATTTCGCGCTCAAAGTGGGAGAAAATCCACGCTCAATTTGTATGCGGGAGATAATCCACGCTCGTTTTATGCCAATGGCGCACCTCGCGAGCTCGCTTGCCTACAGTTGCTCGAGCATGGCCGTGCAGCCGGCGAGCACATCGCGGTAGGTGGCATCGAAGTTGCCGGTGTACCAGGGATCGGCGACGTCGCCGGGGCGATCGGTCCAATCCAGCAGCCGCGAAATCTTGCCGTCGGCATCGTCGCCAAAGATGCGACGCAGGCCGCGCGCGTTCTCAGCATCCATATAGACAATGTGATCCCAGTCGCTATACTCCGCGCGGCGCACCTGACGCGCGCGGTGGGCAACGACGGGAATCCCGACTTCGCGCAGCTTGGCGACCGTGCCATGATGCGGCGGGTTGCCGATCTCCTCGGTTGAGGTCGCTGCGGAATCGATGACGAACTCCGCCTCGCGCCCAGCACGGCGCACCAGCTCGGCAAACACCGACTCAGCCATCGTCGAGCGACAGATGTTCCCATGACAGACAAATAGGATTTTGCGCATTGGCTAAAACCTCTCGAATATCAGAGTTTTCGCAGATAATCGCACTGCTTTTTGATCCCTCGTCAAGGACAGAATATCAAATTGATTCATAAATGAGCGGATTATTCTTCTTTCCAGCGTCGTAAGAATTGTCGTAAAGAACGAGGGTTTACGACTTGTTGTCACAATGTTGACCGTCCTTTGCATCCAATTTTCAGCATATCCTCTCTGACGTCGTCGAAATCAAGATGGGTGTATGTGTTAAAAGTCACGTTGATGTCGGAGTGGCCCATGATGCATTTTAGCTTCGCAGGGTTCATTCCCCTGCGTGCCATCTTCGAGCAGAAGGTATGTCGGCAGACATGTGGTGTGATTTTGGGAAGCTCATCCTTGTAGATGCGATTATGTTTCTCTATCGCGTGGTGGAAGTACTTCTCCCAGTGCAGGGCAACACGCGGCATCTCGTTTTTATCAAGAAACAGAAAACCGCTAACACCGTCAACGACCGGCTCACTCGAAGGCTTTAGACGTTGCGCAAGGATACTCCTGTAACACTCTGTCACGGCTTGAGTCATGGGAACATAGCGGATCCCGCTCTCCGTCTTGGGACGTTCGATGTAGTATCGCATGTTGCTGGTCCGCTGAAGTTGCTTGTTTACCCGAATGCTTCCGTTTTTGAAATCAAGGTCTTCGACGGTAAGACCGCAGAATTCAGAAATGCGCAGGCCCGTATTTAGAAGGATGTAGATGGCGTCACGATAGCGGTGAAAGTGTTCATCGCCCTCCACGAAAGCAAGAAATCTGCGTTCTTGGTTAGTGGCCAAGGCCTTGCGTGTAACCATGTCGTTTGTCAGTATCGTTGCGAGCTCGAAATAGAAGGGATTTCGGCGAATCAGGCTGTTCTCCTCTGCCAGTTGAAACGCCGGTCTCAGAACACCACGGATGCTATGGATTGTGCTATAGCGCTTGCCGTGGATTTTTTGCAGGTTGATGAGCCATTCCTTGGCATCAAGGGAGGTGACACCGCATATTCGTCGCGAGCCGAATTCATCTGTAGCAAGAAAATTGAGGATTGTCTTGTAGGCGGCTCGAGTGGATTGTTTCACGGCAGTCTTTGTTTCAGTGTAACGAGATGCGAGTTCGTAGACTGTCATATTGTTCGGCGCGACCTTATCAAGCAGATCGCGCTGGATCTCATGCTCCAACGCGCGCAAGCACGGACTGGCTTTCTTCCCCTTCGGAGTTAGATCATGAGTTGTCAAGGTCCACGAGTAGACGCTCCGCGTTTTACCTCTTGCATCCACATACTTGAAGCAGTAACGGCCGTTTTTTCTCTGGCTTTCCCCGCGTCTGAGGATTCGCCCTTTGCTGTCTTTTCTCACAGTCACTAGCAGGCTCCTTCCTGTTCAGAAAAGAGCCCCGATGCGATATTTCAAGATTATCGCACGGGGCCCGATTGGTTAAGCTGTCAAGTGCGAAACGGTGTCGAGAAGCTCTTTATAAAGAGCGTTGGCGCAGGACGAGGGGGCGAGTCCTCGCGCATAACTCGAATATGGGTTTGTACGAGAGGAACCTTCGACCGGCCAGTATCCGTCGAGATCGTGCCTAAACTCAGAGAGACAGATCTCCCTCGTCTGCATCTCCGCAACGACGGAGAGGCGCCTCTCAAGTTGACCAAATCCGTCGACATCGTTTTGCGGACGATAAGTCGCGGATCGGCGCATCTGTTCTCCATAGAATTCCAAGGGGCTGTAGGGCGTCGTGACGATTACGAGATCGGCGGCTATCGCTTTGTCGGAATATCGGGACGGTGCCATCACCTCATGCTCCATCGCATAGGGATCCGTGATGCGAAGCAGGTCGGCGTAGGGGATGGATGAGGGACGAAGTTCGTCAAGAATCACCGTGTGCTTGCCCTCATACCCCTGAAAGATGTCTCTCGTAGATCCAGAGACGAAGAACGGTTCGCCCTTCCGCTTCGCATAGAGCTTTGCGAGGGTGGACTTCCCCGTTCCAGCAGGCCCGAAGATCCAAACTGATTCCACCCTTCTTTCGCCCTTGAGCATCAACCCCCGCCATTCCCGGGCCTGAACCTGAAGGCGGCGTGCATAAACGTCTTCGATCTGACGCTATGTCCGGGCATATTCGGATCCGGAGAGCTGAGAGATCAAGGACTCCTTGTCGATACGACCTTCGAGAAGGTCATCGAGAAGGACTTTGATGCTGCTATGGGACCTCGTTCGAGCAACGCGCGACTCAATAGAAGCAAGTAGCGCTGGGTAATCGAAATTGGAGCGCACGATTTTGGGGTCGTACTGATGCTTGGATCGTGCGCCATCCGTTCTGTGGCACAGGTAGGAAAAACCGTTTTCCACACCTGCCTTCCAAGCCTCGATGCGCTCAGGTTTATCTCCAAGGAGCTTCGCGATGCTATTGAGCGAGCGCGGATTCTGGAACTCCATCATCACGTGAAGATGCGCGGCTGCCGGACGTCCCGCGTCCGTCGTGTCGCTGTCGTGCACGATGCCCGCATAGCGCTTCGGGGCGAGTGTTTCGATTCTTCGGTACATTTCGTCCACAAGACGGGGCAGGTGATCGAGCTGCTGCTCGTACATCATCGCGCGGGTCTTCATGGGCAGAGAATTGGTCATGGTTCCGAGTCCTTTCTCGTAAATGAGCTATTTCGGGACGATTTTGGAACGCGCCCGAGGGTGCGCCTTGGGATAACAAGCTCCCCAAGGCGCATAAATGAGCAGAATTTCAAGTAATGGAACAATCGACGGGGTCCGCTTTTGCTGCGCGAAGCGGACCCCGCGGTGGTTATTCTCTGAAGTACAGGTCAAGGAGCCGCCCAAGCTCGCGGTACACGGGGAAGTCCATGATCGGAAAATGCACAAAGCCGATGCGGTCGTGCGCCCCGTCCGTACTGCTGAACCAAGCGTCGCCCGGGGAGAAGGTGCGAGGTGCACCGAGGTCGAGCAGGCGTTCCGCGCCCCATATGAGCCGCGCCTCGGGAAGCGTCGGCTTGAAGAGGACGCGGGTGCTGCACGCCGAGCGCAGCATCGACGGCAAGCCCCCCCTCCTCAACAGACGCCTCGGCGATCGAGATGATGGCGTAGCAGCCCGCGCTCGCCCCCATCGTTACGATGCGCTTCACCAGCCCATCAAACGTCGCGAGGCAGTAATCGGGGTCCTCCTTGCTCGCGCGCTTGGGAAACAGCGTGCGGAGTGCCACGTACTCATCCATGAAGAGAAGCGAAACGTGAAGCCCCGCATCCCACCAGTGCACGGCGTCTCCCGTCTCTGTCGACCTGTCGTTGAGGAAGCTCTGTCGCTCTTTGATGCTGTCGGCGAACCGTGATAACGCAGACAGGATTGCGCGAGCGTCCCCGTCAGCATTCAGTGAAACCACGCGAGGAAGTCGGGAGAGCTCGGCCTGCTTGGGGTCTATGATGAGGACTTGCGATCCGTGTCCGTCAGGACCAGCCAACAGGGCTTGGAGCAAGAGGGCGATCACGCCCGTGGTCTTTCCAGCGATGAGCATGGAACCGGAGGTGCGGAGGTCGATGCTCGTGCCGTTTTGAACGCGGAATTCGTAGGCGTTCGCCGGGCACAAATCCTCGACACGCGATGCCTTGATCTCTCGATGCAACGTCACATCTTCAAGGAAGAAGGTCACTTGATTGCATGCGACGTCTGCTTCGGCAAGTACGACGGCGTAGCGGGAGAACCTTCCGCGAAGTCGGGAGCTAATGCTAGGTCCCATCTTCGATATTTCTTCTGCCGTTGAGGATGAGGTTGAGATGGCGAGCTCGAACTGTCCAGGAGCCGTCTCTTTGCAAGAGATGTCGGGAAGAAGCTCGCCTTCTCGCAGGTGTAGAGGATTCCCGTAACGTGGATCAAAGAGCCCCTTCCTAATGCGTGCATGCAACCGTGTTGATTCAGATAGCATGACGTAATGTGTGATCCCTCCCGCAAACAACATGGTCCCAGCGAGGCTAAGAGTGGCCGCTGCGGAGGTAAGGTTGCCGCCAAACGCCATCACCGTACTGGGCTCTATGGCGATGGGCGCAAGAATGGTGTTCACGAATAGCCCGATGCAATAAACGCACGCGGCGACCGCAAATAAAGCGACCCCCAGCACACAAAGCTTTGCGCTGGGGGTCGAATACACGATCGCCGGTGCGCCACTGGAGTAACGCACCACAATCACCTAGCCCTTCGCGGGGATGACGGTAATGCCGTCCGCCGTGATGGACAACTGGTTGCGATAATCACCGTAAACCTTTGCGACCACGCCGGTGGGAATGACGTGCTGATTGACGGGAATCTCGATATCGTTCGAAACCTTGATGGAAAGCTTCTCGAAACGATTGCTGACCACCTCGCCTTCGTTTTGGTGATACTGCGTGTTATCGGTTGTGATCACCACGTCGATCTTGGTGCCGCGATGCTCTTTGGTGTTTTAATCAACCCATTTACCACCTCCGACACAAAGGAAACGCTTGCCTTTCGCAAAAGCTTCCCAATCGAACTTCATAAACTGATTCAATTTCCTCATACTCGAACTCCTCTCAATCCAATTATTTGCTGACTCCGCGTTGCGGCTCGCCGTGGACATCGAGATAGAGGCGCAGGACGTTGCGCAAGATCTCCTCGACATTTCTTGTTGCGGCATGAAGATCATCGTCCCCAAACATTGCCCCATGGAGCTTCGTGTGGGCACAAAGAATCTGGCGATACATGACGCGAGAGAACATCTCTTCGGCCTTCAGGGCATGTCGAACAGCTCGTTCAGAACAAGTCGGCATGCTCGCCGAAGACTCCTTTATAGACGACATTGCCGTACTGGTTGTTGAGATGGAGCCGCATTCAAACGGTCCGCGCATGATCTTCGGTCGGGTCATACACACCTCTTTCCTAAAATTGGATATTACCGACGATTCGTCAATCGTCATCGAGCACTCGGTGAGCACATCATGCCATAAGCTTCTGAGCTGGGATTATTTCGCAAGGACCTGTCGTTCTCGACGTCCTCTGATGAGAAGAAGTGGGGCGTAATGATGACAAAGTATTCAATCACGGAACAAACACAATTTAATAATCACCCAGATGGGGCAAATATGGACATCCAGATATTGAATCGTCGGTATCGTTGGTGTCGCTGAGCCTTCAGGCTGAGGGGGATGGGCCATTTGCGCTGAGTTGCTTGCAAAACGGGGGAGGGGATATCAGAAGAAGGCGGCTTGCAGAAGACATGCCTGAGCGCTAGAGGAGGGGCTGACCAATAGTGTGCTCCTCTTCTGGGGCCAAATCCAAGCGGAGGGGGCATGAGGCCGAGAGGAACTGCTCGTCATGGCTCACCAAAACAAGCGCGCCGGGAAAGGCGGAAAGCGCTCGCTCGAGTGCCTCCACCGAGTGCAGGTCCAGGTGATTCGTGGGTTCGTCCATGACGATGATTTCGGGGGCATCTAGTATACCGCGGGCGAGCATGAGCTTCCGCAGCTCCCCCGGGCTGATGTTCTCGCCGGACAATATTCGTTCGGGATCCGAATTGAGTTGCGCAACGATCGAAAGCAGGGCTCCACGTTCGGCTTGGGGCAGGTCCTTGATTTCCGAGAGGAATTCAATTGAGGATGAATCGTCGACTTCCTGAGGGATATACAGCGTGCGAATGTCCAATCCCGTGGCCTTGCGACCTTCCAATATCTCCAGGATATGCTTGACCAGTGTTGTTTTCCCCGCTCCGTTGGGGCCGCTTATGCCCAGATGATCGGTATTTCCCAGATAAATCTCGGGAACCCGCAAAGATTGCCTCGGGCCGCACGGTATGCAATCTGAGCTGACGTGAATCAGTGTTTTGCGCGGGCTGGGTTGCGCTTCCATCCACAAGGTGCTTTCGTAGCGCTTTTCGACATGGTGGGCGTCGACGGCGGCTTGCGCGCGCTGGATTCGGGAGTCCATGCGCGAAGCGAGCTTGCCCGCAACGCCGTCTCTGCCAGTGAGAATGGCGAGTTTGATTCGTGCTTTCGCGTCGTGATCCTTCGGATCGACATGACGGGCGCTTCTCTTGGATGCGGACCGTGAGGCGTTTTCAACGCGCCTGATATACTCAGCCCTCATGCGCTTTTCTTCGGATCGCGCAATCGATTTGGCCCGCGCCGCGCTTTCGCGCTCCAGATTCGCCTGCGAGCGAGCTTGGGAGTAGTTGCCGGGGCGCATGGTGACGTGCCCCGACTCAAAGCACAGGCAGTCCTTTGCCAAGGAGTCGAGCAACGCACGGTCGTGCGAGACGAGGAGGCCAATACCCTTGTACTCGGCGAGTGCTTTGCAAATCTGCCTTCTGCATTCTGCGTCCACATGGTTAGTCGGTTCATCCATTGCCAGAAGATCGGGATTCTGCCAAAGCGCGACGGCTATTTGAATTTTCTTCTGCTCGCCACCGGAGAGCTCGGAAAAACGCCAGAGCATATCATCGGTGATGCGGAGCATCCTTCTGAGGTGCGTGGTCGCCGGGGCGAAGTCGCACGCAAAATCGAAGAGCATGGGCGGTTCGACTCCGGCTTCTTGCGCGCAATATGCGGAGACGAGACGCGGTGAAACGACGCCGCGATCTGGAATCAGAAGTCCGCACGCAATGCGGACGAAAGTTGATTTCCCGCACCCGTTGTCTCCGACGATGCCGTGCCAGCCGGGGGCAAATGTCGCCGACACGTTGTCGAGTGCGGGCATTGCGCTGCCAGGATATGCATAAGTAATATGGGAAAGAACGAGGGTGGTGGAGCTGTTCAAATTGGTTCTTGACATTGTGCCTCCTCGGCATGGGAGGCCGCGTTTTGCCGCATATGCTCTGATTGGCTCGTTCCGACCAACGTGAACGCCCGTCGACTCGAGTCAAGCTGAAAGAAAATGAGTCGACGGCAATGCTCGCAAAGGTAGTGTTTAGGATATACGAGGATCAGTGAAAAGACGATACGACAAATGTGCAGCCAGATTTATTCTTGGATAGATGGCAATTTGCAAATTGGCGTCGATATGTATCGTCTACAGCTTCACGAATCCTTTTCCTTTCCGGGGCGCTGGCTTGGCATATGGGCCTGCGCTGAATTCTTCCGTAGAGTCTAACAAAGAAATAATGCGGACGCAAGGAGGCGTTGCGTCTGAAAGCACGCCATTGCGTTGGACGCTTGAAGGGGTTTGCAAGTCGATTGAAAGAATACTAGTGCATCCGCTTCTTGTAACTAGCATGCGATGGTGGTCGTCGTGAATGTTGAGCGAGGTCATCGACTTGATTTTTCTGGTGTTTGAGATATTAGCTTTCGCGATTTACCCTCCAAATTGCAGAGGTTTGAGACGACCGGAAAGGAATGCTTATGCTCGATTCTCCGTTCTTCAGCTACTGGGGAAAGGCGAAAGGAGTTGCTTTTCTCCATCACGGCAATATCGCATCGGGGCTCAAAGTCGTAAAAACGTCGTAAGGTACGCGATATGGTTCGCCGGGATCCTAACTAGCTAGGCATTTTTCTGAATCTGCAGATGTTCCCATGACAGATAAACAGTACGCGTTGCATAGAACGATACCTTTCATATAGAAGGCTGCTAAAGAGTCGAAGCCGGGCACATACAGAGTTTTATTTCCTGGCCAGTTTGAAATAGCGCTCAAATATCAATTCGAAAACGTAATAGAACATTAATCGACTGTCGAGGTCCATGCTGCCCAAGCGGATTTCTTTTTGCACGGTGTAGATAGGGTAGTCGGCTAGTTTCGAGAGAGAATTTCGAGAAAAGCCGGTGAGTGTGACGACCTTGCATCCGCGCGTTTTGGCTATCGATGTGGCGTCAATAGACACCTGCGTCTCGCCGCTTACGGAAACGCTAAAGACCAGGTCGTTTTTGCCAAGCAGTTCCGCGTAATGCCTCATGACGTGGCGTTCACTGAGCGTATCGGTATTCTTGCCCATTATTTTGAGCTTTTCAGCCATCTCGAGGCACGGGTATTTCGAAAAGCCCGAGCAGAAGAACACGATATGCGAGGCGTCCTGGATAAGGCTCACGACCGAGTCGATGACCCGGTCGTTAAGCAGGTCTTTGGTTTGTACGAGCTGGGTGTCGAGCGGAAGTGTCTCGATAGTGAATCGATTGCGGTCGAGCGAGGCGGAATACGATTGTTTGAGCTCCGTAAACCCCGAGAAGCCAAGCTTATGGGCAAGCCTTACGATCGTGTTGGGAGCGACAAAGAACCGTTCAGCAACGCTCTTAAGCGTGACATCGTCAATATCGTCACGCAGCTCGATGATGTAGCGCATGATCTCGCTTTCGAGATCGTTGAGCTTGCTCTCGCCAGCTCGCACATGATCATAAAAAGATTCTTGATCTTTCATAAGATGTTTCAGCCCCTCGCACCTCGCCGTACATATGGTACCGCTTTGTGTAGCCAGGTGAGAAATCGGTAATCGGTCAAGATTGTCTATTACCCATGAACTGGGCAAACGTACGTGTCGGCCTACACATATCTGTGTCGTGAACGAAATCATGTGTCCCCGTTTCGCATTGACCTGCGCAGGGGCTTGCAAATGAGCTCAAGTCGCAAAATATCAATCGAAACGAAGCAAGCCGAGGACAACCGCGGAGCCCAAGGTCTTCGAGAACACCGATCAGCCAACCCTGGAGGGATGGAACATGAAAGATAAGCTCAATATTGTGATCGTTGGCGGCGGCTCCACGTGGTGCCCTGGCATTCTTAAAGCCCTGACCAAGCACATGGACATTCTGCCGCTGAACCGCGTGATGCTCTATGACATCGATGCCGAGCGTCAGCGTCCGATCGGCGAGTTTGGCAAGATCCTCTTCGCCGAGGAGGAGCCCGGTGTGGAGTTTGGTTACACCACCGATAAGGACGAGGCATACACTGACGTTGACTTTGTGCTCTGCCAGATTCGTACCGGCGGCTACGAGATGCGCAGCAAGGATGAGAAGATTCCGCTGCATATGGGAATCATCGGCCAGGAAACGGTGGGCCCCGGCGGCATGGCTTACGGTATGCGCTCCATGCATGACATGGTTGAGATCGTCAACGACGTTCGCGCTCATAGCCCGGAGGCGTGGATTATCAACTACACCAACCCGGCTGCTATTGTGGCATATGGTCTCGAGCGCGTCCTGCCCGATGAGCATCGCGTCCTCAACATCTGCGATCAGCCCGTCAACCTCATGCGCTCTTACGGTCGCCTGCTCGGTCGCGATATGAGCAAGACGGAGCCCGTGTACTTTGGCCTCAATCACTTCGGTTGGTTCAAGCACATCTACGATGAAGAGGGTCATGACCTCGTCCCGCAGATTAAGGAGTACACGGAGAAGAACGGCTTCCTTCCTGCCGATGCCGAGCAGCGTGACCAGTCCTGGCTTGATACCTACGCCATGGTCAAGGACATGCTCGAGGACTTCCCCGACTATCTGCCCAACACTTATCTGCAGTACTATCTGTATCCCGAGTACAAGGTCGCTCACCTCGACCCCGACTACACTCGCTCCGATGAGGTTATCAACGGTCGTGAGAAGCGCGTGTTCGCCGAGTGCGAGCGCGTTGCCAAAGTCGGCACCGCAAAGAACTCCTCGGTTGTGCAAAACGACGCTCATGGCGATATGATCGTGGAAATCACGTCGGCCATTTATCGCAGCACCAACAAGACTTTCATTGTCATTGTGCCCAACAACGGCATTATCGAGGGTATGCCCGATGACGCCATGGTCGAGGTTGCGGCAAGCGTGGGCGCCAATGGCCCGCAGCCCTATGCTGTTGGCAAGATCGGTACCTTCTATCGCGGCCTTATGGAGAACCAGTACGCCTATGAGCGCCTGACTGTTGAGGCTTGGATGGAGGGTTCCTACGAGAAGGCTCTGCAGGCACTCACGCTTAATCGTCTGGTCGGTGACGCCAAGAAGGCTCGTAAGGTGCTCGACAAGCTCATCGAGGCCAATAAGGATTACTGGCCGGAGCTTAAGTAGTTAGTTCCATAGCGCTTGATAACTGTTATGGGGCGTGTGGATTGTAGAGCCGCGCGCCCCGTTTCTTTAAGAGGGGTATCCCATGAACAAAGATGAGCTGCTGGCAAAGTTCCAGCGCCTGGGCAAAGTCCTCATGACGCCCGTGCTGATTCTGCCAATTGCCGGCATCCTCCAGGGCTTTGGCAATGCCTTTACCAGCCCCACCCTTACGGCAGCTGTTCCCTGGCTTGCTGCTCCGGGCTTTGCGATTTTCTTTTCGATTCTCAAGGCCGCAGCCGGCATCGTTATGAACAACATCCCGGTTATCTTCTCGATTTGTCTCGCCTATGGCTTCGCCAAGTCCGAGAAGGCTACCGCGGCGCTTTGTGGCTTTTTGGGCTACATGTGCATGAATTCCGTGATGGGCACGTTCCTTACGGCGACTGGCGTTATCGATCCCGCGAATCTTACGACGGGCCAGAGCACGATTCTCGGTATCACCACGCTCGACACTGGCGTTATCGGCGGTCTTCTGGTGGGCGCAATCGTCGCATGGTTGCATAACCGTTACTACAAGATTGAGCTGCCCGCCGTGTTCTCCATCTTCAACGGTACGCGCTTTATTCCGGCGGTAACGCTGCTCTCATGCAGCATCCTCGCATTGGTCATGTCCTTTGTTTTCCCGTTTATTCAGAACGCTCTCGGTGCGCTGTCCGAGTTCATCAAGACTACGGGTGCCTTTGGTGCATTTGTCTACGGCGCCGGCGAGCGCATGCTCCTGCCTTTTGGCCTGCATCACTTTGTCTATTTGCCGTTCTTCTTCACGTCGCTCGGTGGCGTCGAGACCATCGACGGCCAGTCCGTTCAGGGCGCTATCAATATCTACAATGCGATCCTGGGCTCTCCCAGCACGCCGTTTAACATCGAGGTCAGCCGTTTTGTCATGAACGGCAAGGTTATCTTCGCCATGTTCGGCCTGCCCGGCGCTGCACTCGCCTTCTACAAGACGGCGCTTCCCAAGAACAAGAAGAAGACCGCAGCGCTCATGATCGCCATCGTGGTGCCTTGCATCCTCTCCGGCATTACCGAGCCGCTCGAGTATTCCTTCCTGTTTATCGCGCCCATCCTCTACGTGTTCCACGCTCTCATGGCTGGTCTTGCCTATGCGCTGACCTATGTCCTGCAGTTCAACGTGGCTGGCTCCGCATCCTTCGGTGGCCCGCTCTTGTCGTTGATCTTTAACGGCATTATGGGTGCAGCCAAGGGCTCCAACTGGCAGGTTATCCTGTTCCTCGGCCCCATCTACTTCGTGGTGTACTACTTCGTCTTCAAGTTCATCATCCTTAAGAAGGACCTTAAGACCCCTGGCCGCGAGGAAGAGTCCGACGATGAGGCCGCAAAGGCTCCCAAGACTGTGATCAGCGACCTCATTCCCGCCATCGTTGAGGCAGTGGGCGGCGACAACAATATTAAGTCTGTCGAGGCCTGCTTCACCCGTCTGCGCATCCAGCTCAATGACTGTGACAAGGTGGTTGATGACGCCGAGTTTACCGAAAAGCTCGAAGCGCGTGGCATCGTGCATGTCAACGGCGGCGTGCAGATTGTCTACGGCAACATGGCATCTAACTACGCAACTCAGATGCGCGAGCTGCTGGGTATGGAGTAAACGACTCAACCACACGATCAAGATTAATACAGGTCGGCGTCCGATTTTTCAATCGGGCGCCGACCTGTGCTGTTTTGGGGCGAATGGGCAAGTACATGACGTGCTCGCTGCTCTCTTTTGGCACTGTCTATCGTGTATTCGGACGCCTTGCGACGGTGAGGTGCGTTCTTTTCAGTTCTAGCGTGTTTGCGGCTAGCGCTGCGCCCGAAGTCGATTTGCACAGCTGATATATAGAGCGTTAACCGCGCTTTGTAGGCTCATGCCCTCAACCAAGGCGGTCGAGTACTCGCTGAGTGACTCCGCGCTCACGGGTAGCAAGAGCTCACGCGCCCCGTTGTTATCGAATGCCATGTTGCTCGATATCCAAATAACGCGGCAGCCTCGCCGCTTGGCCTCAACGTAAAGATTGAAGATATAGCTCGTCTTTCCTGAGAACGATACAAAGATGGTTAGATCGTCGGGTTGGAGCAGACAGAGTGACGTCTCCTGTCCCTTGACGGAGCCAAATGAGAAGCACAGTCGGTTTACGCGGCTCAGCTTTTCGCAGAGTGAGCGGGCGGCGAGATTGGAGAATGAGCTTCCGTATACGTAGACATTTTGCGCATCGAGAAGCCAGTCAACGGCCCGCTCGAGTCGATCCTCAGTGAGCAGGCGTTTTGTTTCAAGCAAAGAGGTCTCTACGATATCGAAATACCAGGGTATATCGATTTGCTTATGAGCCCTTGCCTCGGTTGTCTCACGCTGGAGCCAAGCGTTGAAGTCGTCAACTTGCTCTTTGAACGATCGAAAGCTCGAGCCGTTTACGCGCCTGCAGAAGCGCGAGATGGTCGCGGGCGATGTATTGCACGCGCGGGCAAGTTCTTCTATTGAGAGCTCTGGGACCTCGTCGTGATGGGAAAGGGCGTAGAGTGCGATGTGGGCGTCAAGGTTGCCGCCCTTCTCGACGTCTTCGATACAAGACCTGAGGTTCGAATAGACCTCGTACATCGACATTCAAATCACTCCAAACAATAATGCCCCGGAGCGGATATGCCATCTCCGGAGCATTGTGGTGAAGCTATGGGACGGATTTATTCCATGCCCAAGTATTCTCTCATTTCGACTTTGTAGACAGAAGCTTTATTGCCGTAAACGATCTGAACACCGCCGCCAACGTGCACGATGGCGCTGGCGCCGAGGTCTTTGGTGAAGACGCTATCGTCCTTGACTAGGGCGGTGTCTTTGAGGCTGAGCCTCAGGCGAGTGAAGCAGGCGTTGACACCCGAGATGTTATCGGCGCCGCCCACGGCTTCCACGATCTGTGGGATGAGCTCGCTTACCTGGACAGGTGCTTTGGAGTCGATTGCCGACGTGTCATCCGCTGCCTGCGTGTCATCATCCTCGCGGCCCGGGGTTTTGAGGTCAAATTTCTTGATAAAGGCGCGGAACAGCACGTAATAGATCCCGAAGTAAGCGATGCCAAGCGGAATAAGCCAGAACCAGTTGGAGCCTTTGTCGGCGTTCATGATGCCGTTGAAGATCCACGAGAGGAGCGGTCCGCCGAAGGCGGAAGGCCCGGGCACATTGAACTGTACCAGGTAGGTGAGTACATACGCGATGCCGCACAGCAGGGCGTGGACCACATAGAGTACGGGTGCTACAAAGAGGAAGGAGTACTCGAGCGGTTCGGTTATGCCCATGATGGCGGCCGGGATAACGGCGGCGATCATGAGGGAGCCGACCTTCTTTTTATTCTCGGGACGGGCACAGTGGTAGATGGCGAGTGCCGCCGCGGGCAGGCCGCACATGGCGAACAGCACCTTGCCGTTCATGACGTATTTTGAGATGTCGATGTCGTACATCATGCCGGGCGTGTTGAGCATGGCGTTGTAGATGTTGACAGCACCTTCGACGGTCTGGCCGTCAACCTGGATGCTACCGCCCAGAGAAGTGAAGAAAAACGGCAGGTAGATGAAATGATGCAGGCCGAAGGGCAGAAGCATGCGCTCGGAGAAGCCATAGATGAACGCGCCAAACACCCCGGTGGAGTCGATGAGTGTCGAGGCGGCCTTTAGGCCGGTTTGCACAAATGGGAACACGAAGGCGAGTGCAACGCCCACCAGGCTCGCGAAAACGACGGTGAGGGCGGGGACGCAGCGTGTGCCGTTGAAGATGCCGAGCACCGGCGGAAGCTGCACCTTATAGAATCGGTTGTGGATCCACGCGACTACCAAGCCGATGATGATGCCGCCGAATACGCCGGTGTCGAGTGTGGTTACGCCCAGGATGGCGTTCTGACCGGTCTGCAGGTTGGCGGGATCGATGGTGCCCAGCAGGATAAGCAGCTGACCCATGATTGTGTTCATGGTCATATAACCGATGAAGCCCGAGAGTGCGGCGGTCGCCTTCTCGGCCTTGGCGTAACCGTAGGCGATGCAGATTGCAAAGAGAACCGAGATGTTACCATTGATAACGTTGCCGGCTGCTTTGATGAGTGTGCTAAAGATCACCATCGGCTCGGTGCCCAAAAGCGGGCAGAGCGAGATGAGGTTAGCATTGGAAAGGGCGGAGCCCAGACCGACCAAAATGCCGGAAACGGGCAGGAGGAGGACCGGCGCCATGAGTACCTTGCCGAGTCTCTGGAACTCGCTGTAGAGCTTGCTTTCTTTCATGATGTTCCTTCGATGCGCGGGGAGTTAGGACAGGGTCGGCCAATAATCGCCGTTCGCTTCGATCAGGTCGTCGAGGATTTGGCGCGCGACGGTAGTCGAAGGGACGGTCTTGTTGATTGCAATGGCTTCGAGCGCCTTCTGGTAGGAATGCTCGTAATATGCGTCGACGGCGAGCTTCTCACTGGCATTCTGCTCTTCGATAAGCCCCTTGTAGAAGGTGGGGATAGCAGGCTGGCTGATGGGTTCGGGGCCCCAAGAGCGCAGGTAGGCGGGGACCTCGACCATGGCGTCGTCGGGCAGATTGGGGATGGCACCGTTATTCTCGACGATTACGAGATAACGTTCGCACTTGTTGTAGGCGATAGAGGCGGCTGCGTCGACGATAAAGTCGCCAAAGACCGTGAAGCTCTGTACAGGGCTCTTGTAATTGGCGGGATCTGCCAGGTACTTGTCGTGCTCGGCAAACATCTCCTTCTCGCGTCCGTTGATGACGTTGTCGGCGCGCGTCCAGTTGGGGTCCATGTCATCTGCCATGTCTTTGGAGTACAGGTAGTACTGCAGGTAGCTGTTGGGCAGATACTCGGGATAGTCCTTCACAATCTTGACGTATTGACCCCAGGTGTGCATCCAGTCCTTGTCCTTGTGATGCTTGTCGCTCACGGCCATGCCGTGCTCGAGAATCATCTGACGAAGCTCCGGCAGACGATCGCGTCCCTGCTTGTCGTAGATTTTGGTAAACCAGCCAAAGTGATTGAGTCCAAAATACATGGGGTCGATATCGCGCCAGCTGGGAAGTCCGAGCATCTTAGAGTACGAGAGCAAGATAGCCGTGGGCATATCGCAGATGTTAAGGATATGGTCGTTGTTAAACTCGCGACGTGTGGCCTCGGCGACAACTGCGGCGGGGTTGGAATAGTTGAGGATCCAGGCGTCTGGACTGTATTTCTTGGCGTAGCGTACGAGGTCGAAGACGCCGGGGATGGACCTGATGCCATAGGAGATCGAACCGCCGGCGCCGCAGGTTTCCTGTCCCACGCAACCGTACTTGAGAGGGATGCGCTCGTCCTGGCGACGCATCTGAAGGCCACCCTGGCGGATTTGTGCGAAGACGAAGTCGACATCGGTGAATGCCTTTTCGGGATCGGTCGTCACGACAACTTCAATGTCAGGAGCTTCCTGCTCGATGAACTGCTTCATGATGTCGTAGACGAGATGCATGCGCTTCTCGTCGATGTCGTACAGGGCGAGTTTGCGCAGCGGCAATTCGTTTTTCTTCTGCAATAGGCTCTGGATGATGCCGGGAGTGTGGGTGCTGCCGGCCCCGGCGATTACAACTGCTTTCTTGTCCATGTGGTAAACCCCTTTCGTGTGGATTGACCACTTCAGACTACGAAAGCTTTACCTGCGATTCTACCGATTTTCAGATTGCGAAAAACGATAGCGGTAATCTTAACAGGATGCGTTTTGCGTGGTTAAATAGCGCCGGGAAAGATGCTGACTTGGGCGACGTGTTGCATGGCTGCGGGAGCGAACGCCAGGCGGTCAAAAGATGGTGGGCGGTGCTGCGGCTTTTGGCTGCAATTGCGCTACCCGCGACGACGCTCCCAGCGAGCCAACTTAATCGTCACCAGCGTAAGCGCCCAGGCCACAAGCGAGAACGCGGCGCCCACGGCACCCACGTACGCAATGCCAGCGCTGCTCACAACGGCGCCGCCTACCGCGGTGCCAAACGAGATGCCGACGTTAAACGCCATGGGCTCAACCGAACTTGCAAGTACCATCGACTTGGGATGGCGGCTGCGTGCCACGTCCATAAAGTGTGTGATGCACGACACCGAGAACAGGTACATGAGCATTGCCAGACTAAAGACAAAGACAAGTGCGAGCGGCATGGCAGCGCCCGCGGCAAACAGCCCAAACAATGCCGCCGCCTGCAGCGCGAACGTAACCAGCAGTGCCTTCATGCCAAAACGCGCGTCGATCCATCCGCCCAGGATGTTCGAGATCAGGCAGAACACGCCGTAGGCCATAAGCGTGGTACTGGCTTCGACCGTGCCCATGCCCAGCACCTGCTCAAGATAAGGCGTCACATAGCCGTAGAAAACGTAGACCGACCCCACGCCAAACAAAAAGATGAGCATGCCGGTGATGATGCTCGGCTCGCGTAGCAGCCCCGCCTGCTCGCGGAAGGTGGCGGGCTCATCGGTCTGACCGGAGCGCGGCATAAACGCCACAAGCGCTCCGCAGATCAAAACGGCAAAGGTCAGCGTGCCGTACATGGCCACGTGCCAATCGAGCGTGTCGGCCACAAACTTGCCGATCGAAGTGACAAAGACCATTGCCACGGAAAACGCACCATATACCACCGAGATGGCAAGTGAAGTTTGCTGCGGAGACAGCAGCTCGGGGATGTACGTCACGCCCACGGCGAGCAGCGCGCCCGAGACGGAGCCCAGGACAATGCGCGAGATAAACAGCACCTGGAAGTTGGGCGCCAACGCCATGACCAGGTTGCCGAGCACAAAGACGATGCTGTAGCACACGAGCAGCTGGTAGCGGCGGAAGCGTCCCGTGCTGAGCGCAAGCACCGGTGTGGCGATAGCGTAGACGAGCGCGAACACGCTAATAAGTTGGCCTGCGGTGGCAAGCGATACGCCGAGTTCCGTTGCCAGGTCGCTTTCGATGCCGATGACCACGAACTCGGAACAGCCGAGCGAAAAGCCTAACAACACGAGTAACGCCAGACAGAGCTTGGTGCGCGCAGGGGAGAGCGCGGCGGCGGTTGACTTGCTTTTAGGCGTGGTTGCGGCGATCAAGGTTGTCACTCCAATGTCGCATGAATAAGCGGGATTCAATCCCTGCAACTCTAACAGAATGTGACAAAGGGACAGTCTCTTTGTCACATTGCGCTGCCGGCCGGTCGCCCAAACCGTCACAACATTCGGCGAAAATCTCGAAATCGAGGAAAAACGTCGAATGTTGTGATGGTTTTCCTATCTGTGCCGGCGAGCTGCCGTGCCGTCTGGGGGTATAAGACTAGCGAGTGTTTATTTGCGAGGCCTAAGGGGCGCCCCGTATGGATATCGATAACTTTGAATGGTGGTATAGCGAGGGTGAGGCTCCGGACGAGGAGTGGGACGAGCCCATGCCGCGTGACGTGTCGAGCGACGAGGACGAGACCGGCAACGACGTCGCCGCCGATTCGGACGCCGCCCTCGACCCCGTCGAGCCCCTGACCTTCGAACAAGCTTGGGCCCAGGCCGAGGCAGACGAGGCCAAGGCCGACGCTACGGCCACGCTCGGCGAGCCAGCCGACATGTCCATCTCGCCGGCAAAGATCCCGCAGCCGCGTCACACCATCGACCCCGACAGCACGGCATCCTTCAGCATTCTCGACGTGCCCGCGCAAGGCGCCCAGGCGCCTGCGCCCACACATCGCCCCGACCTGGCTCGTGAGGAAGACGCGGGCCGCCGTTCTCCGCTCGGCCCCATCCTTATCGCCTTCATGGCCGGCGTTATCGCATGCTCGGTAATTGGAAACGTCTGGAGCCATGTTGAACAACAGCGAAAAGACGCCGCCAAGGTCGAGATGTCTATCGAGCAATCGCTCGGCCGCACGCGCTCGGTACATGTGTCGGTCGAGGTCAAGGACGGCGCGACGTGGGACACCGCGCGTGGCGACAGCCAAATGCTCATCCACATCGTGGGGCGTACGCTCAAAGGGCAGACGATTGACGAGTATCAATACGTCAATTCCGCTGGTGACGGCATCGAACTTAAGCCCGGCGACTACGAGCTCACCGTCGATGAACCGCCCGTCGCCACCGACGGCACGCGCTTCCGTGCCTCAAAGCGCATGGTCCCCGTGAGCTTTAACTCACAGGCGCCCGACACGGTCGACACCACACCGCAGGGCAGGTTCGACCTTTACGTGGATACCCAGTAGGCACTCGCCGCTCATTCCGCTATGGCTACTCAATAATCGCCTGCCGTCCCGTCCCGCCGCCAAGAGTGGGACAATAGCCCTCGACACTATTGTTTACTTTTGGAGGAAGTAGCATGTCTACTGTCACTACCATCAAGCGCGGCGGCCTCACCGCGGCCATCGATTCCATGGGTGCCCAGCTCACGAGCCTTGCCCTCAACGGCAACGAGTATCTGTGGCAGGGCGACCCCGCCTTTTGGGGCAAGCATGCGCCCATCCTGTTCCCCATTGTGGGCTCGCTGCGCAACAACACGGCGACGTCTGCGGCCGGCACCTGCGAGATGGCTCGCCACGGCATCGCGCGCATTGTCGAGCACAAGATCGTCGAGGTGTCGGAGGATGGCTCGTCCGTTACCTACGAGCTCACCGACACGCCCGAGTCGCTCAAAGCGTTCCCGTTCCACTTTAAGCTCAACATGACCTATGCCCTGACCGGTGACGCCACCCTTACGCAGACCGTTGCCGTTACGAACACCGGCGACGTGGACCTGCCGTTCTCGGTGGGCGGTCACCCCGCATTTAACGTGCCCGCTCCTGGTGCCGAGGACGAGGCATTCGAGGATTACGAGCTGGCGTTTACCGAGGCTTGGACTAACGAGGCCCCCATCATCACGCCCGATGGCCTTATGACGTTCGAGGGCAGCCACAAGGCCCCCGACAACTCGGACGTGCTGCCCATCACGCACCGCAGCTTCGATAACGACGCCATCATGTTCACCGATGTCCCGGGCTCCACGCTCACGCTGCGCGGTCGCAAGTCGGGCCACGGCGTCAAGATCGACTTTGAGGGCTTTAAGTACATCGGCGTGTGGTCTGCCGCCAACGACGCCCCGTTTGTGGCGCTCGAGCCCTGGACCGGCCACACCACCATGGACACCGAGGACGACGTCTTTGAGCACAAGGTCAACACCATTACGCTGGCGCCGGGCGAGACGGACGTCCGCAGCTTTAGCGTTACCCTGCTCTAGAGGCTCCGCCGTTCTAACGAACGGCGGACCGGTCGACGCTGCGCGCCGCCCAGAGCGACAATTTGTCATTCAAAAGGCAAGGCATGACCAGAAGGTCTATGCCTTGCCTTTTTTATGCCAAGCGGTGCATGGGGGGCAGGCTACTTTGCGCCAATCGTCCTCGTGTGTCTATTAATTTTTCGCGCACATGCCGCGCTGCTGGTTGCGGGCGTATATCCTGTCTTATTGTCAGTAACGCAAAATAGGGAAGGCACCAGATGCAACCTCGGCAACAGCGCGGCATGCAGACCCAGCCGGTATGCAGCCGTCGCATCTTTTTGGGTAGCGCTCTCGCTGCGAGCGCTTCCGTCGTCGCCGGCGCGCTCGCCGGCTGTCAGCGCCCGTCCACGCTCAAGGTGGTTCAGCCCACGACGGGCGGCGGTCGCGACGACCTGTCCGATTCCGTGATCGGCAAGGACAAGATCCGCATTGGTATGGAGGCGGCCTACGCCCCGTACAACTGGCAGGTTTCCGAAGCCAGTGAGTACACCATCCCCATCGACAACGTGCAGGGCGCCTATGCCGATGGCTACGACGTGCAGATCGCCAAGATCGTCTGCAAGGCCCTCGGTGGCGAGCCCGTTGCCGTCAAGCAGAGCTTCTCGGGCCTCATCGATTCGCTCAACAACGGCCAGATCGACCTCATCATCGCCGGCATGAGCGCCACGCCCGAGCGCGAGGAGTCGGTCGGCTTCTCCGACCCGTACTTCATTGGCTACTTTGGCCTGTTCGTAAAAGAGGGTTCCCCCTACCAAAACGCCACCAAGCTCAGCGACTTTAGCGGTGCCACGGTACTCGGCCAAAAGGACACCATGCTCGACACCGTCATCGACGAGATCCCGGGCGTTGTCCACAAGAACCCGGTCGATTCGGTTCCCACGGTGTTTTCGAACCTGCTGCAGGGCACGTGCGACGCCGTGACCTACAACACCGAGAATGAGAAGGGCTATATGGCCCAAAACCCGGGTATCGTGCCGATTCAATTTGCCGAAGGCGAGGGCTTTAAGCAGGAGGTCACGGCAAACGTCGGTTGCCGCAAGGGCTCGGACAAGCTGCTTAAGCTCATCGACAAGACACTCAAAGGCATTAGCCAAGAGGAGCGCGACCAAATGTGGGACGCGTGCCTCGACCGTCAGCCGGCATAGGGAGGCAGCATGAAAACCATCAATCGTCTGGCCTCCTTTATCAAGGCCGACCACCGTTATGTGTACCTGGGCACGAGCGTTATCGCGGCGCTCGGCCTGGCGTTTAGCCAACGCAATCCTACGCCGCTGAGCTTCTTGGCGCCTACGGGCGTGTTTCAAGACTGCCTCTGGGCAATCCTTTGGGTCTGGCTCGTCGTGTCGGCGGCGGCGCTGGTCACCAAACTCATGCACTGGAACGACTATCGAGAAGCGTCGCCGTTTGCTTCCGAGCGCTTCCGCCGCGGCGCGCGCCTGGGCAGCTATGTCGTCGTTGCTATTGCGGTGATCTTCTTTGTCGACCGCTGCGTCATGTCATTTATCGACCTGGTGCAAGTGAGCATTGTCTCGGACTCCAACCCCAGCGACTTTTTGTCGAGCCTGGTCTACATGACCTACAAGAGCGGGGACTTCTTTATCCGCGGTATCGAGATTACCATCGCGCTTGCCACCTTCGGTACCGTCATCGCCTTTTTCCTGGCGCTGCTCTTTGTGTTCCTGCGCATTCAGACCTTCGATCGCGTGGACAACGACCTGGTGCGCTTCTTTAAGAGCATCGGCCGCGGCTTTGCGACCGTCTACTCTACCATCGTGCGCGGCACGCCCATGATGGTCCAGGGCCTGCTCATCTATTACGCGGGCTTCACCGTTTTGCGCGGCATGGGCTTCGAGACCGCCCAGGCCAACCAGATCTGGAGTACCTTCACCGCCGGCCTCGTCACCATCTCGCTCAATTCCACCGCCTACATGATGGAGGTCCTGCGCGGCGGCATCGAGTCCATCGATCCCGGCCAGGCTGAGGCGGCGCGCTCGCTGGGCCTGTCGCAGTGGCAGGCTATGCGCAAGGTCGTGTTCCCCCAGGGTATTAAAAACGCGATTCCCGCACTCACCAACGAGCTCATCATCAACATCAAGGACTCGTCGGTGCTCTCGGTCATCGGCGTGTTCGACCTCATGTACGCCACCACCACCGTCGCCGGCGTGTACTACCGTCAGATGGAGGTCTACTGCGTGGCGCTCGTGGTTTACCTGATCCTGACGCTCGTGGCGAGCCGCCTGCTCGAGGCCTTTGGCAAAAAGCTCGGCGCCGAGGCCCCGGCAACGCTGCCCAGCTCCAACTAGGCTCAAGACGAGGAGAATCATCATGGCAGATACCGCCACTACCGGCACCGCGGCCGCCGCACAGACCAATGAGCCGCTTATCCGCGTTGAGGGCCTGCGCAAGAGCTTCGGCTCGCTCGAGGTGCTCAAGGGCATCGACCTGTCCGTTAACCCCGGCGAGGTCGTCACCATTATCGGCGCCTCGGGCTCGGGCAAGTCGACCTTCCTGCGCTGCCTCAACCTGCTCGAGACCCCGGACGCGGGCCACATCTGGTTTCACGGCCAGGACCTTACGGCCGAGCGCTGCAACATCAACAAGCTGCGCGAGGACATCGGCATGGTGTTCCAGGGCTTCAACCTGTTCAACAACATGGACGTGCTCGACAACTGCACGCTCGCGCCCGTCACGCTCAAAAAGATGAGCAAGGCCGAGGCCGAGAAGGTCGCGATGGAGCATCTGACGAGCGTGGGGCTCGAAAAGTTCGCGCACGCCGCCGTGGGTCGCCTGTCCGGTGGCCAAAAGCAGCGCGTGGCCATCGCGCGCGCCCTGTGCATGAATCCGCAGATTATGCTGTTCGACGAGCCGACTTCGGCACTCGACCCCGAGATCGTGGGCGAGGTGCTCGAGGTCATGCGCAAGCTCGCTGCCGACGGCATGACCATGGTCGTCGTCACGCACGAGATGGCCTTTGCCCGCACGGTGTCCGACCGCGTGGTCTTTATGGACAAGGGCGTGGTGCTCGAGGACGCCGCGCCGGCCGAGCTCTTCGGCAACCCCAAACACCAGCGCACTCGCGAGTTCCTCTCTCGTTATCTTGAGGACAAATAACCGACCGCAAACGCTTGCGTTGCAGGGCCGCTCCCGTGGGGCGGCCTTTGTCGTCACAATCGAAAGGATGTCATGGCCGAGGTTTGGCGCTTCTTTGCGCATGAGGACGATTTTGCCGATATAGATGAGGCAGGCGCGTGCGAGCGCTTGGGCCGCGTGCTGTCGTTTCCGACCATCTCGAGCATGGATGCCGAGGCGGTGGACTGGCAACCTTTCGACGACCTGCGCGCGTATATGCAGCAGGCCTGGCCGCGCGTGTTCGCGGCGGGCGAGGTCGAGCTTATCGACCATTCGCTATTGGTGACGCTTAGCGGTTCCGATCCTGACCTCAAGCCCATTATGCTCATGGGCCACATGGACGTGGTTCCCGTGGTGCCGGGTACCGAGGCCGACTGGACGCACGACCCCTTTAGCGGGCACGTGGACGACACCTACATCTGGGGCCGTGGAGCGATCGACATGAAGGACCAGGTCGCAGGCATTCTCGAGGCTGTCGAGTATGCGCTGGCGCACGGTTGGCAGCACGAGCGCACGCTGCTCCTGGCCTTTGGCCAGGACGAGGAGACGACGCAGCACGGCGCAGGCGCCATCGGCCGCGTGCTCGAGGAGCGCGGCATTGAGCTTGAGTACCTGATCGACGAGGGCGACTACCGCATCGTTCCGGCTGCCGAGTACAGCGCGGGCGAGGGTTGGCTCATGCACGCCGACCTCGCGGAGAAGGGCTATGCCGACATTGTGCTCAAGACAAAGAGTGAGGGTGGACATTCTTCCAACCCCTACGGCGGCACGTCGCTCGAGGTGCTCAGCCGTGCCATCACCGCAATCTGCTATATCGAGTGGCCGACGCGCGTGACCGATTTACTTGCCGCACAGCTCGTCGAGCTGGGGCTCTACACGGCGGATGAAATTGCCGCCAACGGGGGCGCCATTGTCCGCGATTGCCTTGCCAGCAAGAAGCTCTATCCGCTGGTGACGACCACCTGCGCACCCACGCAGATCGAGGGTGGCAGCACCGGCGCCAACGTAATGCCGCAGGATATGTGGGCCAACATCAACTTCCGCATGCTCGGGGGCACGAGCGTGGCCGACGTTGTGGCGCGCTGCCGTGAGGCGGTTGCCGGGGCGGACCTTGCCGCTCGTGTCGAAGTGGAGCTGGGCCCCGGTAGCTCCGAGCCCTCGCCGTCCCCGCGCATCGGTGGTCCCGGCCTCGAGGCGGTTCGCTCCATCGCCGCCCGTTATTTCCGCGATCCAAAGGGGACGGAGGAAAACGGATCATCCGAGCCGTTGGCGATTGTCCCCTCGACCGTGATCGGCGCGACCGACGCTGCCAACTACCAGCACATTTGCTCCGAATGCATTCGTTTTTCGGCGTTTGTGGTCGACGATGACGAGTGCAACCGCGGCGTCCACGGCACCAACGAGCGCATCACCCGCCGCGCCTACCTCCAGGGTGTTCGCTTCCTCATCGCCCTGCTTCAAACGCTCTAGAATGTGACAAAGCGACAGTCTCTTTGTTAGCCGTTGGGGACGCTCTTAAACGACTAGCCGTTAAGGAACGTCCCCAACGGCTACGTCCACTCATTCCGTGCGGGTTATATGCAGGTTTGCCTGCGCACGCTATCATGTATGGGTTAGACCGCAACTATGTACCCCATACGCGAAGGGATGCGCATGTATCTGAAGATCGACATGTTCTAGCCGGGCTTACCCCCGCAGCGGCGCCGTGCGCCCCATCAATTCTGCCGATTTTCACCTTCACGCATATAAAGGAGTCCCGCCATGCGCGACAAGCTCGAAAAGATCATCAAGGCCTACGAGGAGCTCGAGAAGAAGCTTTCCGACCCGGCCGTCGCCTCCGATATCAAGGAGTTTACGCGTCTCAACAAGGAGTACGCGCACCAGTCCGACCTCATTGCCGCCTCGCGCGAGTACATCGGCGCGCTCGATGACATCGAGGCTGCCAAGGAAATGCTGCACGATACCACCGATGCCGATGAGAAGGAGATGCTCCAGATGGACATCTCCGAGAACGAGGCCAAGCTTCCCCAGCTCGAGGAAGACATTAAGTACATGCTCATCCCGAGCGACCCCAACGACGACAAGAACACCATCGTCGAGATTCGCTCCGCCGCCGGTGGCGACGAGGCGGCCATCTTTGCCGGCGATCTGTACAAGATGTACCAGCGCTTCTGCGAGTCGCGCGGCTGGAAGACCACCGTGCTCGATTCCAGCCCCAGCGAGGCCGGCGGCTTTAAGTCCATCGAGTTCAAGGTCGAGGGCGACCGCGTCTACTCCGTCATGAAGTACGAGTCCGGCGTGCATCGCGTCCAGCGCGTCCCCAAGACCGAGTCCCAGGGTCGCATCCAGACCTCCACGGCAACCGTCGCCGTGCTTCCCGAGGCCGAGGAGATCGACGTTCAGATCAACCAGTCCGACCTGCGCATCGATACCTACTGTGCCTCCGGCCCTGGCGGTCAGTGCGTTAACACTACCTACTCCGCCGTGCGCATCACCCACCTGCCCACCAACACCGTGGTGCAGTCGCAGGAGCAGCGTTCTCAGATCCAGAACCGCGAGGTCTGCATGCAGATGCTGCGTGCCCGTCTGTACGAGATGGAACTCGAGAAGCAGCAGGCCGAGCTCGGCGCCGAGCGCCAGAGCCAGATCGGCCACGGCAACCGTTCCGAGAAGATCCGCACCTACAACCAGCCCCAGGACCGCGTGACCGATCACCGTATCGGCTTCAATTCCACCTACAACGGCGTCCTTCTGGGCGATCAGCTCGGCACTGTCATCGAGGCACTTGCCGCCGCCGAGCGAGCCGAGAAGCTGGCACAGGCCGTATAAGTTACGGCGTTTTACCAAACGCCGTAACTGCTCGACGCTGCGCGCCGTCCAGAGCGACAATTTGTCATTCAAAAGGCAAGGCATGACCAGAAGGTCTATGCCTTGCCTTTTTCATGCCAACTTGTTCGCTCTGGACGTCGCTCGCTGGCATTGCCAAAACATCGGCGTTTCCTTGGTTGTCAAATAATCCGTAGGGAGTCATTGGGGACATTGCCTTGATATTTTATTCAGTCGGTTGTGATGGCCTTTGAGCTGTTTACCTGCTTAAAGTAATTAACGGCATATATCTGCTATCGAAAATATTGCTCGAAAAATTGTCCAAGAAGTCGCGGGGCGATTTTTGATGGGTCGCGCGTCAAGTGATTTGGCAAGTTCTTGGTTAGATATTGGTCAGTTTTGGGGCAACCTTGCCAAAAGCTTGACGGATGCAGATTTAGACGTCGACGAATGAACACTCTAGGCAGGCTCCAAGCAAAATTCTGGGCTGATTCTCGATAATCGCCTTCAATCGTCCCTTGCCAAGCGCTGGCCTCGCTTACAATCTGCTCCGACATTCGCGCGCCGCCCGGCGCTTAAGAGGGGAGGGCCCCATGGCAAACGAGATCTGGACCATCAAGCGTTGTCTCGAGTGGACCAAGGAGTACCTGGCCGAGCGCGGCGAGGAGCATCCCCGTCTTTCCGCCGAGTGGCTGCTGTGCGCCGCCACGGGCCTGGCGCGCATTGACCTATATATGCGTATGGACGAGACGCTTAACGCGGCCCAGCTCGAGACCATGCATGCGGCCGTCGTTCGTCGCGCCAAAGGCGAGCCGCTGCAGTACATCACCGGCAGCACGCAGTTTCGCATGATTGACGTCGCGTGCGCTCCCGGTGTGCTCATTCCGCGCCCCGAAACCGAGATGCTCGTCGAGGAAGTCCTCAATTATCTGGATGCCGAGGTGCTGAGCCCCGAGGCCGCTGCCCGTCAGCGTGTTGAGCTGCCTTGGAACGATGAGGTCGAGCAGGCCCGCAAAGCTGAGGCGGCGCTGGCCGACGAACGCGCGACCGCCGAGCGCCGTGCTGCCAACCTGACGGCCGCCGATGAGGCTGCGCTGGGTAGCGACGTGCTCGGTAGCCGCGCCTATGCCGAGGAGCTTGCCGATCGCGAGGCCGAGGAAGCCGCCGCGCAAGCAGCAGAAGCCGAAGCCGCAAAAGCCGCCGAGCCCGAGCTCGACGAATACGACATCGCCATCGAGGGTGCCGACCAGGAGACGGCTTTAGCTCAGGATACCGCTGCGCCTGCCCCAGCCGGGCCCTGCACTGCCCGCGTTCTCGAGGTCGGCTGCGGCACGGGCTGCATTTCGCTCTCCCTTGCCTGGGAGCGCCGCGGCCACGTTACCTGCACCGCCACCGATATCGAGTCGCGCGCCATCGATCTGGCCACCAAAAACCGCGACGCCCTCGGCCTCACGGCAGATGAGGTTGCCTTTAGCCTCACCAACCTGGTGAGTTCCATTCCCCGCGAAGAGTGGGGCACCTTTGATGTGCTCGTCTCCAACCCACCTTACATCCCGACCGACGTCATGCGCTCGCTGCCGCACGAGGTCAAGGACTTTGAGCCCGACCTGGCGCTCGAGGGCGGCGCCGACGGCCTCGATATCTTCCGCCGCCTGCTCAACGCGGCGCCTTACATGCTGCGCGCCGGCGGCCTGTTTGCCTGTGAGCTCTACGAGGGTACCCTCGATGCCGCGGCCGAGCTCTGTCGCCAGGCAGGCCTTTCGGACGTACGTATCGTCCATGACCTTACCGATCGCCCCCGCATCGTCCGAGCCATCGTCACCGAGCCCAAGCAGCGCCATTAATATTTATTAACTGGTTAACAAAAATTATAAATTAGTTTATAATTAGGACGGCTGAAAGAGGTCGGTCCATGCAACCTCTTACCTTTCGGGAAATCATTGCCCTACTCAAGCACGATGGATTCGTGAAGGTCGCGCAAGTCGGTAGTCATGCTAAGTATGTTTCTAACGATCGTGTTGTCACCGTGAACGGCTCTGGTGGTGATCGACCAAAGAAGGGCACGTGGGCAAGTATTCGTCGCCAAGCTGGACGGTAGTTGGAGGCAAAATGAGGCAGCGATTTACCTATGACTGCGTTCTCATAAAAGAAGACGACGGTTACTGCGCCAGCTTCCCGCAGATTCCCGGCGCCTTTGCCGATGGCGATACGCGCGAAGACGCGATTGCCCATGCCACCGAGGCACTGATGGCGTTTTTGGCCGACGACCTCAACAACGGTTTGACTCCGGCAGGGTACGAACGCTCGGCCGAGGTCGTGGCCCTTTCAGTCGAAATCGACCACGAGGACGCTCGGGAAGCGGCGTGCCGAACATTTAAAGACGCAGCGCTGGACCTCAAAGTCTCCGCTCCGCGGATTACCGCGCTGGTCAAAGCCGGAAAGCTCGATGTTGAACTCGTCGACGGCCGTCGGATGATAACGATAGACAGCATCGAGCGCTACGCCGCCCAAGAACGCCACGCCGGCAGGCCAAAGAAGTTCGTCGCAGTCCAATAACCCCCTCACTTTCACCGACTACTAGAGCCGCTCACCAAACCAACATGCGCTCTGGGCAAATAGATTGAACGTTTCGTGCGAGAATGCCCCACAGTAAACAAACTTGCACCAGAGCGTAAGGGGCTGGCATACACATGCAGACGGTCTATCGGGTATACGAGGGAACGCGCGAGCCGCATCGGCTTGCCGTCGAGCGCACGGCCGAGGTGCTCGGCCGCGGCGGCCTGGCTTTGATCCCGACCGAGACCGTCTACGGTGTCGCCGTGGCAGTCAGCGCCTTCTCGGACGCCGTGCCCCAAGATACAAGCGAATTCCCATCGTGGCCGCGCGATCCGCAGGCTGCCGTCAATGGCGCCGCAGTTCCTGCGCTCGGCACCGGCTATCGCCGTATCTTCACTCTCAAGCAACGTGAGCTCACGCAAACCGTCGCTTGGCTGGTCGATGGCGTCGAAGCACTCGATCGCTATGGCGTGGATATCCCGGAAGATGCCCGCATACTCGCGCGACGATGCTGGCCGGGAGCCCTGACTATCGTGGTCAAGGCGGCCCCCTGCGTGCCGACCTTTATGCGCGCCGCCGACGACACGGTGGCACTTCGCGCTTCGGCCTCTCCCGTGGTCCAAGCGCTCATTCGCGCCTGCGGCAGCCCCCTTGCCTGTACGAGCGCCAACACGCACGGCGCGCCCTCGCCGGCAAGCTTTGCCGCCGTCGAGGGTCGCATCCTGGAGGGGGTCGATGTTGCCGTCGACGCCGGTGAGACCCCGTGTCGCGACGCCTCGACCATCGTGTCGTTTCAGCACGGCGGGCTCCAGATCCTGCGCCAAGGCGCACTTCCCGCATCAGAGATCGAACGGGTCCTGTCCGACCCGATGCAATAGAAAGGTTTAAGCGATGTCGTTGAATCTGGGCAGCCTGGGCATGGAAGATGCCTCGTTTGACTTTGGCGGTTCCTACATCATGGCGCTCGACTGCGGCACCACCTCGGTACTTGCGACCATCGTCGACGAGTACGGCTGCATCGTCGCGCAGGCACGTCGCAGCGTAAAAACGAGTTTTCCGCGTCCCGGTTGGGTAGAGCAAGACCCCATGGCGGTCCTTGCCAGCCAGATCGCGGTCATGATGGAAGTCCAGTTTAAGAGCGGTATCCACTCCGACCGCATTGCCGCCATCGGCATCTCCAACCAGCGCGAGACCACGGTGGTCTGGGACCGTGTGAGCGGTCAGCCGATCTATAACGCCATCGTATGGCAGTGCCGCCGTACCGCACCTCTGATCGACGAGCTTGTCGAGCAGGGCGCAGAAGGGCTGGTGCGCTCCCGCACGGGACTCACGCTCGACCCGTATTTCTCGGCCTCCAAGGTGCAGTGGATTCTCGACAACGTCGACGGCGCACGCGAGAGCGCGGCGGCGGGCGACCTCATGTTTGGCACCATCGACACCTGGCTCATCTACAACCTCACCGGCGGCCAGGTCTTTGCCACCGACTACACCAATGCCAGCCGCACGGCACTCTTTAATATCCATACGCTCGATTGGGACGACGACCTGCTGGCATTCTTTGACGTTCCACGTTCCATGATGCCCGAGGTTCGCTGGAGCTCGGGCGACTACGGCCGCGTCGCGAGCGACATCATGACCAACATGCCGCCCATCATGGGTGTGGCGGGCGACCAGCAGGCATCGCTGTTCGGCCACTGCTGTTTCCGTCCCGGTCAGACCAAAAACACCTATGGCACGGGCTGCTTTATGCTCATGAACACCGGCGACGAGATCGTCGAATCCAAGAATGGCCTGGTCTCCACCATCGGTATCGCTGCGGACGGCAAAGTCAGCTATGCGCTCGAGGGCTCTATTTTTGCCGCCGGCTCAACGATGAACTGGCTTCGCAACAACATGGGCATCATCTCGAGCGTGAGCGAGTCGGCACAACTCGCCGCTTCGATTAGCGACAACGAGGGCTGCTACTTCGTTCCCGCCTTTGCGGGTTTGGGTGCTCCCTGGTGGGACCCGCATGCCCGCGGTATCGTGTGCGGTCTGACCGGCGCCTCGAGCCGTGCGACCATCGTACGTGCCGCCTGCGAATCCATGGCATATCAGAGCTACGACGTGTTGCGCGCCATGGAGCAGGACGTGGGGCTTTCGATTGAGCGCCTGTCTGTCGATGGCGGTGCCTCGCGCAACGAGTTCATCATGCAATTCCAGGCCGACCTGCTGGATATCCCCGTGCTGCAATGCGAGACGGTGGAGACCACGGCAATCGGTGCCGCGTACTTGGCGGGTCTTGCCGTCGGCTATTGGGAAGACCTAGAAGAGCTGGAGCAAAATGCCCAGATCGTTAGGACCTTCCTTCCCCACATGTCCGCCGAGCGCCGCGAACAAAACCTTGCGGGCTGGCGTGATGCAGTCAGGCGCTCGCTCAGTACCGCACAGTAGGGCTGCGATGGGCTGCTCGATACAACAAACCGCTAAACTAATGCATGGCGTGCGGCGGCAACATTGCTGCGCGCCTTGTCAGCAAGGCCGTATTGCGGCCGCAACGAAAGGGGCAATCAACCCATGACCGTCACCTACGATACGTCCCGTGTGACGCTTGTCGATCACCCGCTCGTCCAGCACAAGCTGTCGATCCTGCGCGACAAAAACACCGGCACCAACCAGTTCCGCCAGCTCGTGCGCGAACTCGCGCTTTTTGACGGCTACGAGGCCATGCGCGACCTGCCTATGGAAGACGTCGAGGTCGAGACCCCCATCACTACCGCCACGTTCAAACAGCTCGCCGGCAAGAAACTCGCCATCGTGCCCATCCTGCGTGCGGGCCTTGGAATGGTCGACGGCATTCTCGACTTGGTGCCCTCCGCTCGCGTGGGCCACATCGGCATGGAGCGCGACGAGGTCACCCACGAGCCGCACGAGTATTACTGCAAGATGCCCAAGGATATCGACCAGCGCATCTGCCTGGTTGTCGACCCCATGCTCGCCACGGGCGGTTCGGCCGAGATGGCCATCAGCTACCTGCGCGAGCGCGGTGTCAAGGACATCCGCATGCTGTGCATCGTCGCGGCCCCCGAGGGCCTCAAGTCGCTGACTGAGAAGGATTCTGATGTGCATATCTATACCTGCGCCATCGACGACCATCTCAACGAGGCTGCCTACATCGTTCCCGGCCTGGGCGACGCCGGCGACCGTATCTACGGCACGCTCTAGTCGCTGGACTAAGACGACCGCGGCTGCAAATACGAAGAAACGGTGCGCGCGGACGAACAGAAGGCGACCGCGCGCACTCCTGTTAACGGACGTTTTGCCCTGCAGGGTTCGAGAAAAACGTATTACCGTACCTGCGGCATAAAGAAGGTCTTAAGAAAACGAACAGGTGCGTATTAACCGATGCTTTTTCGGTTGTACTTTAGCGATTGGCTCGTACAATAGTCACCAATGTTTGGCGGGAACTGTTCTGTGAAGCGTTAAAAAGGGAAAGTGAGGACGCCAGTGTTTCAGATAGCCGATCTGCTCGCTATCGTTGCAGGCGCCATCGCGGGCGCAATTGCCTTCCTTCCCTTTGTCTTTACGCTCAAGCCGGTTCTTGACGATAAGCAGAATGCGGACATGCTCAAGGGCATGGTGAGCCTGGCGGTCTCGGCAGTCGCCCTGCTCGTCTTTACCTTGGTTGTGTTTGCGTTGTTCGGAGAGGTATTTCGCATGTTCCTCCTGGGCGAGGCGATCGGCTTCGTGGCCTTTATGGCCGCCTGCACGGTTCGCGTCGCCAAGGCGCTGCGAGATCCTCATGAGGTCGAAAGGTAAGTCGTGGAAATTTTTGAAAAGCTGCCTGATGAGATTAATCATCTGGTCAGCGAGTTCAGCTCCACCCCTGTCGTGGGCGATCTGAGCTGCGGCATCACGCAGTACTCGTTTTGGCTGATCGTCTCCACGATCGTGCTCCTGATCGTCCTGGCCGTGTTCAAGAAGAAGCAGACCCTGGTTCCCAAGGGCTTCTTCGTCAACGGTTTCGAGTACATCATCGAGTACGTCGAGAACGATATCGGCAAGGGCGTCGTGGGTGAGAACTGGAAGAAGCACTTCCCGTTCCTGTGCTCGCTTTTCCTGTTCATCCTGATCAATAACATGATCGGCCTGATCCCGGGAATGAAGCCCGGCACCGGCGCAATCGGCTCTACCGCCGCACTCGCCATTTTCGCCTTCGTGTACTTCATCTACTACGGATGCAAGGCTCACGGCGTGATCGGCTACATCAAGAGCCTCGCCCCGCAGGGCGTGAGCTTCCCGATGAACGTGCTCGTGTGGGTCGTCGAGCTTTTCTCGACCTTCCTGCGCCTCATCACGCTCGCCGTCCGTCTGTTCTGCAACATGTTCGCAGGACACGTGGTCATGGGCTCGTTCGCCATCATGGCGAGCATGTTCATGCAGCCGCTGCTTCAGCAGGTTTCCGCGGCGCACGCCGTCGGCGCCCTGCCTTCGCTGGCCTGGCTTGCCATCCTCATCCTGATCTATGCGATCGAGCTTGTGGTCGGCGCTATCCAGGCTTACGTCTTCACGGTCCTTACCGCCGTGTATGTCTCCGAGGCGGAGGAGGTCGCAGAGGAGGAGTAGTCTTCCGTTCGCGCCTTAAAGGTAAGGCAATTCGTTAAACCGCCGGTGCCCGTACCCATGGAGCCCGGCAGTTATAAAAAGGTTATCCTGCGTGAAATAAGACACGCACGACAAAGGAGGAATCGTGGGAGTTATCGGTTACGGTCTCGGTGTTATCGGCGCTGGTCTTGCTATCGGCCTGTCTGCTCTGGGTGCTACGGGTGCTATGGCCCGTCAGCCTGAGGTCCAGGGCCGCGTGTTCACCGTCTTCATCATGGGCTCCGCCTTCGGCGAGGCTCTGGCTCTGATCGGCTTCGTTGTCGCGCTGATCGTTAAATAGCACGGAGCGTCAAGTATGAATCTTTCATCCCAGAAGAGCGCGATCGCACTCTCCGCGTCCGCGGCCGCGCTGCTCATGCCGGTTTCCGCGTTCGCCGAGGACGGCGCTGCCGGTGCGGACATCCTCATCCCTAAGATGGCGGAGTTCATCCCGGCGCTTATCGCCTTCCTGATTATCTGGATCGTGCTGGCCAAGGTCGCCCTGCCGGGCATCATGAAAACCATGGAGGAGCGCGGCAAGAAGATCGAGGAGAGCCTCGACGAGGCCGAGAAGACCAAGCAGGAGGCTATCGCCAAGCGCGCTGAGTCCGACTCGATCGTCACCGACGCCCGTCGTCAGGCTGCCGACATCGTTCTCGAGGCCCGTAAGGACGCCGAGTCCGAGCGCGCCCGTATCATCGAGGCTGCTCACAAGGAGGCCGAGGAGATCATCGCCAAGGCCCATACGACCGTCGAGGACGAGCGCAAGTCCATTTACGCCGGTGCCGCGAGCTCCATCGCCGACCTGTCCGTTGCCGTCGCCACCAAGATCGTGGGCGAGGCACTCGAGGACGAGACCGAGCAGAAGAAGCTCATCGAGCGCTACATCCAGGAAGCAGGTAGCCTGAATGCCGACTAGCCGCTATCAGGACAAGGTGCTCGAGACCTACGCGCGCTCCCTTCTGGAAGCCGCTAAGGCCGAGAACCATGTGTTCGAGGACCTCGAGATGATCGAGCGCTTGGCTTCTGCCAGCCCCGAGATCATCGCCGTGCTCGACACCATGTCCAAGCGCGACCAGCTCGACCTTCTTCCCAAGGTGGCAGCTGCCTTTAAGTATGTTGCCGAGGAAGACGAGGATGTAGTGGGCGTGACCGTCACCACGGCGATCCCGCTCGACGACGAGCTGCGTCAAACCATCACTAAGAAATGCGAGCAGGACTTCGGCCGCAAGGTATTCCTTATCGAGCAGGTCGACCCGTCTATCGTGGGCGGCCTGGTGCTCGAGGCCCGCGGCGAGCGTCGTGATATTTCCGTCAAGACGCAGCTGCGCATCGCGCAGGAGACCCTCGCAAACTCTGCTAATTCGTACGGAGGTGAAGCCTAATGTCCGAAACCCTCAATGCCCAGGATATCGCCAAGAAACTGCAGGAGCAGCTCACGAGCCTCTCCGCGACGGTCGATACGCATGAGGTTTCAACGGTCGACGAGGTAGGCGACGGCATCGCGCGCGTCTCCGGCCTCAAGAGCGCCATGGCAGGCGAGCTTCTGGAGTTCAAGAGCTCCGATACCGGTGAGACCGTCTTCGGCCTTGCCCAGAACCTTGACCGTGACGAGGTCGGCGCCGTTCTGTTCGGTGCCGTCGACTCCATCAAGGAAGGCGACGAGTGCCGCACCACTGGCCGCATTATGGATATCCCCGTGAGCCGCGCCATGCTCGGCCGCGTCGTCAATCCGCTCGGCCAGCCCATCGACGGCCTGGGCGACATCGTCGCCACGCACCGTCGCCCCATCGAGTTCAAGGCTCCCGGCGTCATCGATCGTACCCCGGTGTGCGAGCCGGTTCAGACCGGTCTGCTCGCTATCGACTCCATGGTGCCTATTGGCCGCGGTCAGCGAGAGCTCATCATCGGCGACCGTAAGACCGGTAAGACCGCCATCGCCATCGACGCTATCCTCAACCAGCGCGGCAAGGGCATGGTCTGCATCTATGTCGCCATCGGCCAGAAGGCCTCCACGGTTGCCAACATCCGCGAGACCCTCGCTCAGCACGGTGCGCTCGACTACACCATCATCGTTTCGGCCACCGCTGCCGATTCCGCCCCTATGCAGTACATCGCGCCTATGGCCGGTGCCGCTATCGGCGAGTTCTTCATGTACAACGGCGAGGACGGCAAGCCCGCCAGCGAGACCAACCCCGGCGGCCACGTGCTCGTCATCTACGACGACCTGTCCAAGCAGGCTGTGGCCTACCGTCAGATGTCGCTGACGCTGCATCGTCCGCCCGGACGCGAGGCCTATCCTGGCGACATCTTCTACCTGCACTCTCGTCTGCTCGAGCGTGCCGTCAAGATGTCCAAGAAGAACGGTTACGGCTCCATGACGGCACTGCCGATCATCGAGACCCAGGACGGCGACGTCTCGGCCTACATTCCGACCAACGTCATTTCCATTACCGATGGTCAGATCTACCTGCAGTCCGAGCTCTTCTTCCAGGGTCAGCGCCCGGCAGTCGACGTGGGCATCTCCGTGTCCCGCGTCGGTGGCGATGCGCAGACCAAGGCCATGAAGCAGGTCGCCGGCAACCTCCGTCTGGACCTCGCTTCCTATCAGGAGCTCGCTGGCTTTACGCAGTTCGGCTCCGACCTCGACGAGGCTACTCAGAAGCAGCTGACCCATGGTGCTCGCATGACCGAGCTCCTGAAGCAGCCGCGTTACAAGCCGTTTGAGGTTGGCGAGCAGATCGTTACGCTGTTCGCTGGCAACGAGGGCTTCCTGGATGACCTGGAGATCGCCGACGTGCTGCCCTTCCGTGCCGAGCTCATCGAGTACATGGACAATGGCTTTGGTTCGCTGCTCGACAAGGTTCGCGCCAAGAAGATCGATGATGACACCAAGGCTGAGCTCTTGCGCGTCATCGGCGACTTCAAGCAGCAGTTCATGGCCAAGCACCATTCGGATGTTTCTGGATCAGAGGAGAACTAAGCCCTATGGCCAACCTTCGCGACATTAAGAAGCGAATCTCCTCGGTTACCACGACCAAGCAGATCACGCGCACGATGGAGATGGTCTCTACGGCCAAGATCCGTCGTGCCCTCGATCGCTCCAAGCAGGCCGAGCCCTATAAGGAGGCGCTGACCGACGTCATGTTGACGGTCGCCGGCGACGCCTCCTGTTCGGGCACCGATCCCATGCTGCAGAAGCATGAGAGCGTCAAGCATGGCCTGATTGTCGTTATTGCCTCGGACCGCGGCCTTGCCGGCGGTTTCAATACGACGGTGGAGCGAACGGCCGAAAAGCTCGCCGCTTCTTGGGCGAACGACGGCATCGAGTGCGAGATCATCGCGTGCGGGCGTAAGCCGGCCACGTATTTCCGTGACCGCGCAAACGTTGTCATGCACTTTGAGGGCAACTCCTCTGAGCCCGATTTCAATCAGGCCCGCATGATCTCCTCTCATATCTGCGATGCGTATCGTGCCGGTGAGCTTGACCGTGTCGAGCTTGTCTACCACCACGCCAAGAACCGCGTGGATCAGGAGCTTCGCGTCGAGCATCTGTTGCCGCTCGACCCCGAGATGATCGCTATGGCCCACGGTCCGCGTAAGAACGAGACCGACGCCCCTAAGCGCATCTCGTCCACGTTCGAGTTCGTGCCCTCTCCCGAGCATGTTCTCGGCAAGCTTGTGCCGTCTTATATCCTGACGGTCATCTACCAGGCCCTGATCGATTCGGCGGCTGCCGAGCAGGGTGCACGCCGCAAGGCCATGCACTCCGCGACGGAAAACGCCACCGCGATCATCTCGACCCTTACCCGCACGTATAGTCGCGTGCGCCAGGCTTCGATCACGACCGAGATTAACGAGATCGTCGGCGGAGCCTCAGCATTGGAGGAACAGTAATGGCTAATAACACCGTAAAGCTTGCGGTCGAGGAAGCCACCAAGAAGACGACTGCCGGTGATGGTCGCATCGTGCGAATCATCGGCCCTGTCGTCGACGTCAAGTTTGACGGCGCGGTGCCCCCGATCTACAACGCGCTCACGGTCGAGGCCGAGACCCCGATCGGTCATCTGAGCACGATCCTCGAGGTCGAGAGCCAGCTTCCGGGCGGCGTCGTCCGCACGGTCGCCATGTCCTCGACCGACGGCCTGCAGCGCGGCCTCATCGCCACCGATACCGGTGAGCCCATGAAGATGCCGGTCGGCCCCAAGACACTCGGCCGCATTTGGAACGTCATGGGCAAGCCCGTCGACGGCAAGCCTATGCCCGAGGTGGAGGAGTTCTATCCCATCCACCATGCGGCACCTCGTTTTGACGAGCTCACCACCAAGACCGAGATCTTCGAGACCGGCATCAAGGCCGTCGACCTGCTTGAGCCCTACATCCGTGGCGGCAAGACAGGCCTGTTCGGCGGCGCCGGCGTCGGCAAGACCGTTCTGATTCAGGAGCTCATCAACAACCTCGCCCAGGAGCATGGCGGCACCTCGGTGTTCACCGGCGTCGGCGAGCGCACCCGTGAGGGTACCGACCTTTATCTCGAGATGAGCGAGTCTGGCGTTATCGACAAGACCTGCTTGGTCTACGGTCAGATGAACGAGCCGCCTGGAGCGCGTCTGCGCATCGGTCTGGCCGGCCTTACCACCGCTGAGTACTTCCGCGATCGCGGCCAGGACGTTCTGCTGTTCATCGACAACATTTTCCGTTTCACCCAGGCAGGTTCCGAGGTTTCCGCACTGCTGGGCCGTATGCCCTCCGCCGTTGGTTACCAGCCCACGCTGGCAACCGAGATGGGCGACCTCCAGGAGCGCATTACCTCGACCAAGACGGGCTCCATTACCTCCGTCCAGGCTGTCTACGTCCCCGCAGACGACCTGACCGACCCGGCGCCTGCCACGACGTTTACGCACCTCGACGCTACCACGGTTCTTTCGCGTAGCATTTCGTCGCTCGGCCTGTTCCCGGCCATCGACCCGCTCGCGTCTTCTTCCGACGCCCTCGATCCCTCGATCGTCGGCGAGGAGCACTACCGTGTCGCCGTCAAGGTCCAGGAGCTCCTGCAGGAGTACTCCGACCTTCAGGACATCATTGCCATTCTGGGTATGGACGAGCTGTCCGAGGAGCAGCGCCTTACGGTCAACCGTGCCCGTAAGATTCAGCAGTTCCTCTCGCAGTCCTTCCATGTCGCCGAGAAGTTCACAGGCAACCCCGGCGTCTACGTTCGTGTCGAGGATACCGTCCGCTCCTTCGCCGAGATTGTCGACGGCAAGGCCGATGACCTGCCCGAGCAGGCTTTCCGCTATGCTTCCACGATTGAAGACGTGCGCGAGCGCGCCCGCAAGATGGGGGAGAAGTAGGTTATGCGTATCCGCATCGTGTGCCCCGTGAGCTGCGCCTATGAGGGCGACGCTGCGTTTGTGTCGATTCCGTCCACGGATGGCGAGTTTGGCGTTCTGCCTGCTCACTCCAGCGAGATCTGCACGATCGACCGCGGTTACGTTCGCGTTTCCGATAAGGCCATGGGCACTGTCGACCACACGTTTGCCGTGGCCGGCGGCTATGCCCAGGTTGCGGACGATGTCGTGACCGTTCTCGCCGAGCGCGCTTGCGATTTGGCGACCGTCGATGCCGACAAGCTTAAAGCTGATATTCAAGGTTTTGAAGAGAAGCTGGGTAATTTGTCGGAGGATGATGCACGCCGCGCCTACCTCTATAATGAAATCGCATGGTGTAAGCTCAAGCTTGCCCAATAGTCAAACGATTTAGCGTTCGACCATTTGCGAACACATCATGCCCGGGATGGCTTGGCCACCCCGGGCATGCTTTTTGAAAGGGTAGACCTTGGATATTATCCGCGTTGAGGGTGGCCACGCCATCGGAGGCTCCGTGCCCGTCTCGGGTGCTAAGAACTCCGCGCTCAAACTCATGGCGGCAACGCTTCTGGCGCCGGGCAAGACGACGCTGCAGAACGTGCCCGATATTTCCGATGTCCACGTGATGGGCAAGGTGCTCAAGGGCATGGGCGCTACGATCGATGTTCTCGACGAGCACACGCTCGAGATCGATACCTCTCAGGTCGATTCCTGGGAGGCTCCCTATGAGCTCGTCGCTAAGATGCGTGCTTCCACCGCCGTCATGGGGCCCCTGCTGGGTCGCTTCCATCGCGCCAAGATCGCCATGCCGGGCGGCTGCAACCTAGGTGCCCGCAAGATCGACATGCATATTCTGGGTCTCGAGGCCCTGGGCGTCGAGTTCGATACCGCCCACGGCTACATCAACGCTAATGCGCCCCAAGGTCTGCGCGGTACCACCGTCACGCTCGAGTTCGCCAGCGTCGGTGCGACCGAGAACCTCATCATGGCATCCGTGCGCGCGCAGGGCACCACGGTTATCGACAATGCCGCCCGCGAGCCCGAGATCGTCGATCTCGCCAACATGCTCAACGAGATGGGCGCCAAGATTGTCGGCGCGGGTACGCCCGTCGTGACCATCGAGGGCGTGGAAGAACTGCATCCTGTTACCCATCGCGTAGTGGGCGACCGCATCGAGGCCGGTACCTTTATCGTTGCCGGTGCGTTGATGGCCGACGATCGTGGTGTCGATGTCACGGGCTTTTGCCCCATTCACTTGGGCATGGTGCTCAAGAAGATGGAGCTCATGGGTATCGACTGCGAGCGCGTCGAGGATGGCGTCCATGTAAACCGTGCCGAGCGTATCAAGCCGGTCGACATCCAGACGCTTCCGTTCCCCGGCTTCCCGACGGACATGCAGGCGCAGATTATGGTGCTCTCCGCCCTTGCCGACGGCAGTTCCGTTATTACCGAGAACATCTTCGAGAATCGCTTTATGTTTGCCTCTGAGCTGGTGCGCATGGGTGCCGACATTCGTATCGAGAGCCATCATGCCATGATTCATGGCGTTAAGGGCTTCTCGGGTGCACAGGTTACCTCGCCCGATCTGCGTGGCGGAGCGGCCCTCGTCGTAGCGGGCTTGATCGCCGACGGGACGACCGAGGTTTCGGCCATCCATCACATCAAGCGCGGCTACGAGCAGTTTGTCGAAAAGCTGCAGGCGCTCGGCGCGCATGTCGAGCATGCTTCCGTCCCCGATCCCGTCATCTACTAATACAGGTTGCCTATGTTTAATAAAAAGCCCCTCGCGGATACCACCGCCCGAAGACCCTCAACTGGTGCGCAGGCCAAGATCTACAGTCGCGATAACGTGGCTCGCTATTCCGAGCGCGCTCGTCAACGTCGTCGTAGCCACACGATTCGTCACGTCGCGCTCATTGTCGTGCTTGGTGTGCTGCTGAGTGCCACTACCGCTGCCGGCCTGTGGTTTGCCACCATTATGGGCAAGCTCGGCGATTCTAATGTCATTACCGACAATCTGCGTCGGGTTCTGGTTGACACCGATGAGGCAAAGGATCCGTTCTACGTGCTGCTTCTTGGCACCGACGGCCGTCCGGGCGAGGATACGTATCGTGCCGACTCGATTATCCTGGCACGCATCGACCCCACGCAAAAGCAGGCGACGCTCATTTCCGTTCCGCGCGACACCAAGGTCGAGTACAAGGGCGAGACCATGAAGATCAACGCCTGCCATACCGTTGGCGGCGCCGAGGCCATGGTCGAGGCGGTCAACGAGCTGTGCGGTGTTCAGATTTCCCACTATGCCGAGGTCAGCTTCGACGGTATGCAGGCGCTGATTGATTCGGTTGGCGGTATCGACATTAACGCAACCGATGATGTTGACGACCCCGAGCACCTGGATATTAAGATTACCGCTGGCCAGCAGCATATGGACGGTGCCACCGCCCTTACCTATGCCCGCTGCCGCTACACCTATGCCGACGGCGATTACACGCGCATGCGCCACCAGCGTCAGGTGCTTGGCGCCCTTGCCAACCAGATTCTCAATAACTTCGATGCCACGAAGATTTTTGGCCTGGTTAATTCGCTGTCCGATATGCTCGTAACCGATATGAGCGTTCAGGATATCGTGGCTACGGTCAACGCCATGCGCGGTATGGATGTCGACGGTATCTACTCGGCCAACCTGCCCTCGTACGCCGACGACAGCACCATGATCGACGGTGTGAGCTACGTCTTTGTCTACGAGGACGAGCTCAAGGAAATGATGGAGCGCGTCGATGCCGGCAAGGATCCCAAGGGTCCCAACACCATGGGTCTTTCCGACGGTTCCAGCTCTACGATCGGCGACCTGAACAACAACACGTCTGACGACTACGCAAACGGTACCGCAACCTCATCGGTCAGCTCTGACGATTCCGATGACTCAAGCGATTCGAGCGATTCGGACTACTACGAAGAGCCCACCGGCGACGGCAACGGCTACGAGGCCAACTATTAGAGTTACGCGGGCTTACCAGCCCGCGTAACGGCTCGACGCTGCGCGCCGCCCAGAGCGACAATTTGTCATTCAAAAGGCA